>JAEMSB010000423.1:2968-4355 GCA_016463045.1 Niveispirillum sp. | reverse complement strand
GCGACACCACGCGCCCGCTTCGACCCGTCCGCTGCCGGGGCCAGGGGCTTGGACCAGCCGGCCTTTTCCGCCGCCAGTTTCAGCACACCGGTCAGACGCGGATGGGCATCACCCAGCAGTTCCAGACGGAAAGCTACGCTGTCCTTGCCGGCAGCCGACGCCAGTTCCTCGATAAAAGCTTCCTTGGCATAGGCCGTGTGGGTGTGGCCGACCGACCGCCACCACAGGGTGGTAACCGGCGAAGCCACCTGATGGTAGTCGACGGACAGGTTCGGCACGGCATAGGCCATGTCCGACGCGCCTTCGACCGCTGTCGCATCGACGCCATCCTTGATCATCACCTGCGCAAAAGGCGTGTCGGCAATGAAGGATTGGGTCACGATGGCCTGTTCCCAGGCGACCAGCTTGCCGGCCTTGTCCAGCCCACCCTTGACGCGATGGACGACCATGGGGCGATACCGTCCCCCCTGGATATCATCCTCACGCGTCCAGACCAGATGCACAGGCACCTTCTTGCCCTTTGCCGCCAGGGCCTTGGCGATCAGGGCAACCTCGGCGATATAGTCGGCAGTGGTGGTGGCGCGGCGGCCAAAGCTGCCGCCGGCCCAAAGCGTGTTAATCTTGACCTTGTCGGGCGTGGTGCCCAGGATGCCGGCCACGACCGGCTGTTCAATGCCCTGGAACTGCGACCCGGCCCAAATCTCCGCCCCGCCATCCGCCGTGATCTCCAGCGTGGCGTTCAGCGGCTCCATCGGGGCGTGAGCCAGATAGGGGAAGCTGTATTCCGCCTCGATCACCTTGGCGGCGGTCTTGAAGGCGGCACCTGTGTCACCCTTGCGGGCGGCCTTGGTGCCTGGTTTCTTGGCCTGAGCGCGGTATTCGGCCAGCATCTGGTCAGTGCCACGCTTCTCGGCCTTGGCATCATCCCACTGGATAGACAGTGCCTCGCGGCCCTTGATAGCCGACCAGGTATTCTTGGCCACCACCGCCACACCGACCGGCAGGGTCAGCACCTCAATCACACCGGGAACCGCACGGGCGGCCTTGTCGTCCACCGACTTCACGGTGCCGCCAAAGCGCGGGCTGCGGGCCAGGACCGCCGTGACCTGATCGGGACGCCGGATATCCATGGCGAAGATGGCGGTGCCATTGGTCTTCGACACATGGTCCAGACGGTGCAGCGTCTCATTCCCGATCAGGCTGTACTGGCCGGGTTCCTTCAAGGTCACCTTGGCGGGGATCGGCTGCTTCGACGCGGCTTCGGCCAACTGACCGAAGGTGGCGGACTTGCCCGACGCCTTGTGGCTGACGACACCCTTGGCGACGGTGATCTGGTCAGCCGGCACCTTCCATTCGGCAGCGGCAGCGTTCACCAGCATGACACGGG
>JAEMSB010000423.1:811-2958 GCA_016463045.1 Niveispirillum sp. | reverse complement strand
GCGGCGGCACCGGCCATCCGCAGCTCATCCCAGCTATTGGCGACGGCGGTGGAACCGCCCGTGCCCTGGATGCCGAAGAAATGATTGCCATACAGCTTGCTGTCGGCGGGCGCATGCTCACCGCGCATCTGCGACCAGTCAGCGTCCAGTTCCTCCGCCACGATGGTGGTGAGGCCGGTCATGATGCCCTGGCCCTTGTCCAGATGCTTGACCAGGACGGTGACACTATTGTCCTTGGCCACCCGCACGAAGACGTTCGGGCGCGGGTCGGCGGGGCCGACGATGGCGGGGCCGGCCGGCTCCGCCGCGAAGGACCCCAGCGGGACGGTCGCGCTGATGATCAGGGCGCCGCCCGTACCCTTCAGAAAGGCACGGCGGCTGGGGGTGGGTTCGGCCACGTTGGACGCGGCCTGGCGCAGCAATTGACGCAGCATCATGGCTCAGGTCCTCGCCAGCTTGGCAGCCTGCTTCACGGCTGCCTTGATCCGCACATAAGTGGCGCAACGGCAGACATTGCCGTCCATCGCCGCTTCAATATCGGCATCGGTGGGGTTCTGGTTCTCGGCGATCAGGGCCGTGGCAGCCATGACCTGACCCGACTGGCAATAGCCGCACTGCACCACGTCCAGATCGGCCCAGGCCTTCTGCACGGCAGCGGCAGCCTTGCCGGACAGACCCTCGATCGTGGTGATCTTGGCACCCACGGCGGCAGAGGCCGGCAGCTGGCAGGACCGGGTCGGCTGCCCGTCCACATGGACCGTGCAGGCGCCGCACTGCGCAACGCCGCAGCCGAACTTGGTGCCCGTCATATTCAATTCGTCACGAAGGACCCACAGAAGCGGCATGTCCTCCGGCACGTCCACTTCGCGGACCTTGCCGTTGATATCGAGGCTAATCATCGCTGACCCCAATTAAGAATGAAATCATCAGGCCCTCGCCAAGCCTGACATCGTGGGAGAGGATGACGGGCAAGGGTTTGGAAGTCTTCCAGATTTCGATCATTTCACGCCGATGGAAGCCGGTTTTGACCTGTATATCCAGTTACTTGGCGCTAATCGTAATATCATGCAGGATATAGCGATATGACTTCGCCGACACCAGCCGGGCTGGATCGGCGCAAAAGCCGGAAACCGGCTGCTTCCGCCTGCAAGTCTCATCATCTATACTAACCTGAACTTGTGTGCGGTGGGGGTGTGGGTGGCAGCGCGTGTATCGACGGTAGCCTTTCAAGGCATTGATGTGCTGGATATCGACGTTCAGGTGCAGATGACGGGCGGCCCCATCACCTTTCTGGTGGTGGGATTGCCGGATAAGGCTGTGGCGGAAAGCCGGGAACGCGTGCGCGGCGCGTTGCATGCCCTGGGCATTGCGTTGCCGGCCCAGCGCCTGATGGTCAATCTCGCACCTGCCGATGTCATGAAGGAGGGCTCGCATTTTGATCTGCCTATCGCGCTGGCCCTGCTGGTGATGATGGGCATTCTGCCGGATGACGCCATGGCGGGGTATCAATCGCTGGGAGAGCTGGGGCTGGACGGGTCCATCGCGCCGGTCGCCGGTGTCCTGCCCGCCGCCATCAACGCCCTGGCATCGGCCAAGGGCCTAATCTGTCCTGCGGCCAGCGGGGGGGAGGCGGCATGGGCCGGCGATGGGCTGGACATTCTGGCACCGCCATCACTGCTGGCCCTGATCAATCATTTCAAGGGCACCCAGGTCCTGACCCGGCCCGAACCGAAGCTGCAGCAGGAACTGCCCGGCAGCGTGCGGGACCTCCGCGATGTAAAAGGACAGGAAACGGCCAAACGCGTGCTGGAGGTGGCGGCCAGCGGCGGTCACAACATGCTGATGCTGGGGCCACCGGGATCGGGCAAGTCCATGCTGGCCGCGCGCCTGCCGGGCCTGCTGCCGGGGCTGGACGCGGCAGAGGCGCTGGAAGTGTCGATGGTGCATTCTATCGCAGGCGGGCTGGAAGAGGGACGGTTGATCCGCACGCGTCCGTTCCGGGAGGTGCATCATTCCGCCACCCTGGCGGCCATGGTCGGCGGGGGCACGCGCGCCAAGCCGGGGGAGATCAGTCTGGCGCATCAAGGCGTGCTGTTTCTGGACGAACTGCCGGAATTCGCACGCGGCACGCTGGAGGCGCTGCGTCA
>JAEMSB010000423.1:0-801 GCA_016463045.1 Niveispirillum sp. | reverse complement strand
CCGCGCCACCATCAGCCGCGCCAACCACCATGTCACCTATCCGGCCCGGTTCCAACTGGTGGCGGCGATGAACCCCTGCCGCTGCGGTCATCTGGACGATGCCGCGCTGGCCTGTGGCCGGGCGCCGAAATGCGCGCTGGATTATCAGAGCAAGATCAGCGGCCCGCTGTTCGACCGTATCGACTTGCATATCGATGTGCCGGCGGTCAGCGCATCCGACCTGTCACTTCCGCCCCCGCGTGAGGGCACGGCAGAGGTGGCGGCCCGCGTCGCCGCCGCGCGGGAGCGGCAGCGGGAACGGTACAAAGCCCTGCTGCAGCCCGGCCACCCGCCCGTCCGCACCAATGCCGAGGCGGATGGCGAACTTCTGGAAAAGGCGGCTGCACCCGATCCGCAGGGGCGTTACCTGCTGACCGAGGCGGCGGAACGGCTGAAACTGTCAGCGCGGGGATATCACCGCGTGCTGCGCGTGGCCCGCACCCTGGCCGACATGGACAATGCCGATCAGGTGCGTCGCATCCATGTGGCGGAAGCCCTTTCCTATCGCCGGGTGGCGCCGGGCCGGTAGGTTCAGATCAACGGGGCCCGGCAGGCACGCCCAGATAGGCGCGATATTCAGGTGCCACGTCCTGGGGCAGACGAATGGAGGCGGATGCGATCTTCAATTCCGCCTCACTGATGCTGCCGCTACGCGGTACCCCGACGGTGATGTTGAAGCGCGCCACGCTGCCCTTGATGGCAACCTCGCGCGTGCCCTTCGCGAAATAGCGGAACGTGTATTCGGAGATGATACCGTAGGAC
>JAEMSB010000422.1 GCA_016463045.1 Niveispirillum sp. | reverse complement strand
GTGCGCGAACTGGCCTCCAAGGAAGGCCGCAAGGTGAAGCCCGCCGTGCGCTTCAACATCCTGGCGCGTGAGACGGAAGAAGAAGCCTGGGACGAGGTGCGCCGCGCCTGGGCCAATGTCGATTGGGACGAACGTGACCGGCAATTGAAGGCGCGTGGTCGTGGCGACGGCATCGGCTCTCCCCTGCCCCCGCACCTGATCCCGTCGCGGGACAAGGACCCGAAGGATCTGCAGATCGACGGCTTCTTCTCCGGCCTGGGCGTGCTGGGCGGCCAAGGCACGCCGCTGGGGGTTGTCGGTTCCTATGAAACGGCGGCGGAACGCATCGACACCCTGATCAATCTGGGCGTCGAAGGCTTCATCCTGGCCGGCAGCCCGCATCTGGAAGAAGCCTACCGCATCGGCGAGGAAGTGATCCCGCTCGTCCGTGGTCGCAAGTCGCAGTACGCCGCAGCGGCGGAATAAACCAGATCAACGCCGTAGGTCAGGTCGAGCGCGACGCGCGAGCCCTGACAGAATAAGGCCTTCAATCCGATGATGTCAGGGCGCGGCTTGACGCCACGACCTGACCTGCGGCCTCTCGAATTTTGGAACTTATCATGGCGACCACCAAATCCTTCCTGGCCGCCTCGCCCCTGCTGCGCCTGCTCGCGATCTACCGCGAGATGCCGATCCGCTTCACCCTCACCGCGTTCCTCTACGCCATCGTCAATGGCTCCCTGGCCTGGCAGCAATGGCTGATTGGCCATGCCGTGGACGAGGTGCGCAATGGGCAGGTGGTGGTGCGCTCGGCAGATGGCGGCCTGGATTTTGACCGCGCCTGGTTCTGGCTGGCGGCCCTGATCGGGCTGGCCGGGGCGCGGGCCATTGTGCAGTACGGGGCGGGCGTCCTGGCCCTGATCATCGGTCAGGAACTGCTGACCATCATCCGCGAACGCATCCTGGCACAGGTACAGCGCCTGGACCTGACCTATCACTGGCGCCACGGCATTGGTGAGTTGATCACCCGCACCACTCGCGACAGCGACAAGGTACGTGACGCGCTTGTCGGTTTCTGGCGACAGGTGGTGGAGACGGGCATGGTCATCCTCGCCTCTGTCGCCATCCTGTTCTGGTACGCGCCGACGCTCGGCATCGTGCCGCTGCTGGCCATGCTGACGGGCCTGACGGTCCTGCTGCGGCAGACGGACCGGCTGGTCGCCCTGGACCGCGTGGTGGGCGAGGCCTATGACGCCGTGAACCAGGATCTGTCGGAAGGCATCAATGGCGTGCGCGTGGTCAAGGCCTTCGGGCTGGAGGCCACCCGCATCGACCGGTTCCAGGCACAGGTGACCAGCTTCAGCGATGCCGCCCGCGACGCCCTTGCCTACGCCACCCGCAACATTCCGCTGCCGCAGACCATTGTGGCCCTGTCCCATGTCTGGGTCCTGGGTTTCGGCGCGCTGCTGGTGGGTGCCGATCAGTTGACGGTGGGCGGGCTGGTGGCGGCCCTGCTGGCGGCCAATACGCTGGTCCTGCGGGTCGAAAGCATAGGTACCATCATCCAGACCTTCGCCGACGCCCGTGCCTCTGCGGGTCGCATCTGGGAACTGCTGGATGAGGAACCGGCGATCAAGGCTGGCGACCGGCTGCTGGCCCCCGGCCCGCTGGGCCTGCGCCTGGAACGGGTGCGTCTGGCGGCCCCCAGTGGCGGGCGTGACATCCTGAACGACCTGTCATTCCGGGCCGCACCAGGGGAGATTGTCGCCATTGTCGGCAATACCGGATCGGGCAAAAGCGCGCTTCTGTCCCTGCTGCCGCGTCTGGCCGATATTGATGGCGGCTCCATCCTGGTCGGTACGGATGCGCGCGGCTGGACCGATATCCGCGCCCTGGATACCGGTTCGCTCCGCCGTCAGGTGCATGTGGTGCCACAGGAAAGCTTCCTGTTCTCCGACAGTCTGGCCGCCAATCTGCGCTTCGCCCGGCCAGAGGCGACGGAGGACCAGTTGCAGCACGCCCTGGCCCTGGCCGCCGGGGAGGAGATCCTGGATCACCTGCCTGACGGGTTCGACACGAAGCTGGGCGACCGGGGGGTGACACTCTCCGGCGGGCAGCGTCAACGCCTGTGTCTGGCCCGCGCTTTGTTGTCGGGTGCCGCCATCCTGGCCCTGGATGACGCCACCAGCGCGCTTGATGCCGCCACGGAACGGCGGGTGCTGGAGAATATCAAGGGCCTACGGGACCGGGGCGCCCCCGTCACGCTGCTGGTCGTATCCTCCAAGCTCTCCACCATTCTGATGGCCGACCGCGTGCTGCTGCTTTCCGGCGGGCGCATCGCGGCCAGCGGCACCCATGCCGAACTTTCGCAGAACAGCGCCGCCTACCGTGATCTGATGGGGATCTGACGATGCCACCCAACCGCAGCCTGAAGGCCCTGTCCGATATCGAGATTGAGGAGCATCTGGCCAAACAGTCTCTCAACCGCTCCATGGCCAGACGCCTGCTGCCCCTGCTGGCCCCTGTGCGTCACCGCATCGCGGCGGTGATCGGGATTGAGGCGCTGCTGGCCATGGCGGTGTTCCTGCGTCCGTTCTTCATCGGCTATGTCATCGACCACGGCTTCATCAAGACGGGCGAGCATTGGCAGACCGAAACCCAGGTCGTCCTCTGGGCCGCCCTGGGCCTGTTCACCACCTGGACGGTGCGTTTCGCGCTGGGCGGCCTGTCGCGCTATCTGGCCAGTACGGCGGCCCTGCGCGTCCTGAACGGCCTGCGCATTCAGGTATTCGCGCATGTACAGGGGCTCAGCGTCGGTTACTTCGACCGGACCAAGGCGGGCCGCATCATTTCCCGTGTCGACCGTGATGTCGACACGCTGGAACCGCTGCTGATCCAGGGGCCGCCGGAACTGCTGTCGGCCCTGCTGCGCTGTGGTCTGGCGGGACTGCTGCTCTGGTCGATCAGCCATGATCTCTTCCTGTCGCTCGCCGCCATGGTGCCGGTGCTGGTCGGCGCCACCTGGCTGTTCAAGCATATTTCACAAAGCCGCTGGGCACGGGTGGCGGAGGCGCGCAGCCGCTTCACCGCCTATCTGGTGGAAAGCGTCTCCGGCGTGCGGCTGATCCAGCAGATGGTGCGGGAAAAGCCGAATTGGGACCGTTATTCCTGGCTGGTGCGGGATTTCTCCTGGGCCCTGGTCAGCGGCAATGTTAAGACAGGCTGGTTCGCCCCTTTCACCGCCCTGCTGACCACGACAGGCATGGCCATCATGCTGGTGGTCGGCGCGCGCGGCATGGCGCTGGGGGAGATCACGGCGGGGCAGTTGGCGCAAAGCCTGTTCTTCGTGTTTCAGTTCCTTGGGCCGTTGCAGGAACTGAACGACCTGTTCGAACGCTATGCCAACGGCTCTGCCTGTGCCCAGCGCATCTTCCTGACCCTGGATACCAAGCCCGATATCGTGGATGCCGATGACGCCATCGATCTGCCCGCCGTGCGCGGCGATGTCGGCTTTCACAATGTCCGCTTTGCCTATGATCCGCGCCGCCCCGAACCAGTGATCCGGGAACTGGATCTGCATATCCAGGCGGGCGAGGTGCTGGCCATTGTCGGCCCCACCGGCCATGGCAAAAGCACCCTGGTGCAGTTGCTGACCCGCTTCTATGACGCCAATGGCGGAGCCGTCACCATCGACGGCCATGATGTGCGCCGCCTGTCACAGCGCAGCCTGCGCCGGCATGTCGGCGTGGTGTTACAGGATAATGTGCTGTTCGGCGGCACCATCCTGGACAATCTGCGCCTTGCCCGCCCCGACGCCACCGATGCCGACCTGATCAATGCCGCCCGCGATCTGGGCGCGGATGAGGTGCTGGAGGCGCTGCCGCTGGCCTATCATACCCAGGTCGGCCCCATGGGCAGCCATCTCAGCCTGGGACAACGGCAATTGGTCTGTCTGGTGCGCGCCTATATCGCCGATCCCGCCGTGCTGGTGCTTGACGAGGCAACATTGGCGGTGGATGTCGATACCGAACGCCGCATTCAACGGGCGCTGCGCCGCCTATGTGAGGGACGCACCAGCATCATCATCGCCCACCGTCTGGCCACCATCCGCGACGCCGACCGCATCGCCGTCATCCGCCAAGGCCGCGTCGTGGAAATCGGCAGCCACCAGACCCTGATCAATGCCGGCGGTGCCTATGCCGGCCTTTACCGGGCGTATGAAGCCAATACCGCCGTGCCCGCGGCATAAGTAGGTCAGGTCGAGCGCGTCAGCGCGAGCCCTGACAGAAAAGGCTGTCACTCCTTACCTGTCAGGGCTCGGGCTAACGCCCACGACCTGATTTGCGATTCACCACTTTCTCCCTTGCGCCCCTCTGTCCAATAT
>JAEMSB010000421.1 GCA_016463045.1 Niveispirillum sp. | reverse complement strand
CGCTGCCCCAGGTCGGACAGGCGGTTGGACAGGTTGTTCAGGGCGGTTGCCAGATCGGGCAGGAAGGCGTCGGGCCGTGTTGCGGCCAGGGTGCGGTAAAGGCCCACCGCCTCCTCCACCACCGCCAGCGCCCTTTCCCGCTGCCCCAGGTCGGACAGGCTGTTGGACAGGTTGTTCAGGTGCCCCGCCCGGAAGTCCAGTGCCTCGGCGGTGGCGTCTGGTGGGAGTGGTACATCAACAAGGCACTGTTCCACCGTTGCCGCGATTTCCCGCAGTTCAGTCGTGTATTTGGGGAGCAGGGGGGACAGGATCAGCGCCTGATCAAAATTCAGGCGGCTCATCACCTCCCGAAACAGGGCCGCCATCGGCAAGGGCTGCTCCAGTGCCACGCGGAAGGCGGGGACGGCCAGACGGTCGAAGGTTCGGTCCAGGATGGCGCGCAGCCATGCCACCGCATCCGGTTTGCGTGCGGCAAGGCGGTTCAGGACGGTCAGGACGGTTTGGGCCTGGGCCTCGCTGACGTCTGGTCCTGTGGCGGTGGTCAGCAGGGGATCGGCGGCGGATGTGACGGTGCGCCAGACCAGATGTTCGCCCAGCAGGTCCGGTTCCAACCCGCGCAACAGGTCGCCATCGCCATAGAGCGGGTGCAGGGCGGTCAGGGTCAGCAGGGTGACGATGGCGCGGATGCCGGCCAGCTTGGCATGGTCGCTGTCGTTCAGGCGGGCAGCAGCGCGCCACACGCGCTGTTCGCGGGACAGAAGATGGTCAAGAATATCATCCTGCGTGGCGGCGGGCGGTTTGGTGCCGTCGCGCGCGGCCTCCACCGCCAGCAGGGCGCGGGCGCGGGCGAAGAGGGGCAGGCCCAGATCTTCGGGCCAGATGCCGGGGGTCTGTACCTGATCCAGGGGCACGCCCAGCAGGGGGGCGAAATGGTTTGCCGCCTCCGCAAACACCTCCGCCGGGATGCCGGTGGGCAGGGCCGGCACCTCCAGCGGGTCAGGGATACAGGCGGGGCCACGCAGCAGGGCACCGGCAGGATCGGGCAGGCTCTTTCGGTTGGACCACCAGTCGCCGGCCTCCCGCTCCACCAGCAGCAGGCGCAGGCGGCCACCCCATTCATCGGCAAGCTCGGTGAAGCGGCGCACATCCTCCATCCGACCGGCAGCGTAGTCGATGGTGATCAGGGTGGGGCGGGCGTCATCAAACAGGTCGGCAAGGCGGATATTGGACAGGTCGGGAAGCCGATCCAGCAGGAAGCCGGTGCGCCACCCCTGCTGTTCCAGCCGGCGGCAGAGTTCCAGGGCAAGGCGGGTCTTGCCATGGCCGCCGGGGCCGGTCAGCAGGCGCACGCCAAACGGGCTATTGGTTGTGGCCCAGGCCAGCAGGGTTTCCATCTCCCCCTCTCGCCCCCGCAGCGACAGGGTGGTGTGGCGGGCGGTCAGCAGTTCGCTGGCCGACAGAATGTCCCGACGGAAGGGGTTGGGCGCGTTGGGGCGCAAAAGGGTGAGGCCGGCGAGGGAGCGCAGGAACAGGTCGTTCGGCAGGCGACGCAGTTCGGTCAGGATGTCGGCCTGTCCATCTTGCATCACCTTCCGCCACAGCGATTCGGTGGCGTGCAGGCTATCGGACTGGGTCAGGACATGGCGTAGCAGGATGGTCACGACGGCCTGAACGGCTTCATTCTCCCCTTCCATCCCGTCGATTTCGGCCAGGATCGTTTGACCATTACGCAGGATTTGGGCGGTTAACGTGTCGGCGTCGTAGGCGGCCTGGACGATATCAGTGGCGCTGGGCGCGTGATCGCGCAGCAGGTGGCCGGCGATGGTGAGGGCCACGGTCTGGCGGCTTTCGTCCAGGCGCAGCATGGTTTGGTGGGTTTTGATCTGGCGTTCCGCCGTCTTCATCGCCTGACGTGTGGCGCTGGGCAGGCGGTTCAGAACCCTGTCCAGCCAAGCGCCCGCAATCTCCCCCGTGGTTTCCCACAGCTTCTTTTTTACATCGGTCAGATCGTCCGCCACGGACAGGGCGAAGGCGATTTTGACCAGAAGCCCGAGGGTGATGAGTTCCATCGCAGCGCCTTAACGGGGTTACCCCTCAAGGATATGCGGTGCGGTGGGGTTGGGCAACTGTCGGGTGGTTGGGGTTGGGTGCCTGATCGGCGGGGAGTGGCGGTGTCGGGCGCTTGGCCCCTGGGCCCCGGCTTGTCGCCGGGGAGGCGGTGAAGGGGGCAGGTTAGCCCTCTTTTGGCGGCGTTTCGTTTGCGAAATGCTCCTCCGCCCAATGGTAGAGCGGCATCATCAGGCAACCCAGTTCGCGGCCTTCGGGTGTCAGGGTGTAGCCGTCTTCTGCCGCGATCAGGCGGGCCTCACGCAATTCGGTGAGGCGGGTGTTGAGGACGGAGGGGGAGATGTCGGCGCAGCGTTCGCGCAAGGTGCGGAAGGTCTGGCCCGGTTGTTGATGCAGTTCCCAGAGGATGCGCAAGGTCCAGCGGCGGCCCATCAGGTCCAGCAGGCGCATGATGGGGCGGGTGGAGCGGGGGGCCTTGGTGGGCATGGCTTTGCTGGGTCCTTGGCGTGCTACGATTTTCGTAGCGCACGGCATACGATTGCGCTACGAATTCTGTAGCACGAACGATGGCCGTGGAGGAAAGATCATGCCGGCGCGTCTTTCACCTGTTGCCGCCCCCTATGATCCGCTGGTCGCCGCGCAGATTGAGCGGTTGCGGCCGCCGGGCGCCCCGCCGCTGAGCCTGTTCACGACCCTGGCGCATAATCCGCGCGTGCTGTCGCGGCTGTTTGCGGGCGGGCTTCTGGATGCGGGGTCGGTCACGGTGCGGCAGCGGGAGCTGATGATCCTGCGCACCTGTGGGCAGGCGGGGGCCGATTATGAATGGGGGGTGCATGCGGCGCTGTTTGCGGGCCTGGCGGGCTTAAGTGCCGATCAGGTGGCGGCGACGCGTCGGGATAATCCGCTGGGGCCGGACTGGTCGGATGAGGAACTGCTGATCATGGATACGGCGGATGCGCTGTATGCCCAGGGCGATCTGACGGATGGGCAATGGGCCGCCCTGTCGGCGGGGTTTTCGGCGGCGCAGATCGTGGAGCTGATCGCGCTGGCCGGATATTACCGGACCATCGCCCTGTTCTGCCGCACCTTGCGGCTGCCGATGGAGGGGTTTGCGGGCGGGGTGCGTGAGGCGGCGGCGTAGGGGTTATTGCTCGGCATCGACGCTGGCATAGGCCTCGGCGGGGCGTTGGGGGGTGTAGTAGTAGCCGGATTCCATCTTTTCCCGCTCCGCGTTGGCGGCGATGCGGTCGATGATGGGCAGGGACCAGGCGGCGGCCAGCAGGCCCGTCCATAGGGCCACGACCATGACCCGATCGGCCACTTTTTTGCCGCTGGTGCCAGTTTTTGGGCTGCTGGCTGTGACGCTGGACATTTTTGCCTCCGTTACCTCCTGGTACGCCCAGGTGGTGCATCAACTATGCCAATCACTCTTTGCCGGCTTCTTAACGGGTCGGTGCCCGACCGGCGGCAAGGCTGTGACATTGTTGAGGCAGGGGGAATATCGGGGGGCGGATGTGCGGATCGTGATGATGGCGCTGGGCTCACGCGGCGATGTGCAGCCCTTTGCGGCCCTGGGCGTGGCGCTGGCGGCGCGGGGGCATGCGGTGCGGCTGCTGACCTATGGCAGCTTTGTCGATCTGGTCGCGGGCAAGGGCGTGACGCTGGTGCCCGTAGAGGGCGATATCCAGGCCGGCTTGAAGGGGCCGGAAGCCACCGCCATGTTCGCGGAAGGGGCCAAGCCCCGCCTTGTGATGGCGGCGATGCGTGCCTTCACCGAAAAACATGGCGAGAACTGGGCCCGCTGCCTTCTGGAGGAGGCACGGACGGCGGACCTGCTGATCCCGGCGGGGGCCAGTGTGTTTGTCGGCGCGTCGGTGGCAGAGGCGCTGGGCATTCCCTATGTCCATGCCTATCCGCAGCCGACCTTGCCGACCCGCGCCTTCCCCAGCGCCATGGTGCCGCCGCAGGGCAAGCGTCCGGGGCTTTGGAACTGGGCGCAAAGCTGGATGATCTCCATCGTTTTCTGGCAGGTTTTCGGCAAGATGGTGAACCGGGTCCGGTCCGAACTGCTGGGTTTGACGCCCTATCCGCTATGGGGGCCTTATTGGCGGTGGCAGCGGGAGGGTTCTCCCATGCTGATGGGATACAGCCCTGCACTGGTGCCCCGGCCGGATGACTGGCACCCGGCGGCGCAGGTGGTGGGCGCCTGGTTCCTGGACCACCCGGAATGGGTGATGCCAGACGATCTGTCGGCCTTTCTGGCCGCCGGCCCCGCGCCCGTCTATATCGGATTCGGTAGCAT
>JAEMSB010000035.1 GCA_016463045.1 Niveispirillum sp. | reverse complement strand
CCATACCGATTACACGGTCACCTCCGGCGCATCGGCCCGCAAGTGGGAGAACTATGTCCCCCGCTTCGATTGCGGCAAGCCGGAAGGCATGAACGAGCCGTACCGTTTCGGCTGGATGGTCGAGATCGATCCCTATGACCCGACCTCCATGCCCAAGAAGCGCACCGCCCTGGGCCGCTTCAAGCATGAAGGGGCCACCATCGCCCTGACGCGTGGCAGCAACAAGGTCACGGCCTATTCCGGCTGCGACACCGTGTTCGAGTATGTCTACAAGTTCGTGTCCTCGGGCACCTACAATCCGGCCAGCCGCACGGCCAACATGGACCTGCTGGACGCCGGCACGCTCTATGCTGCCCGCTTCAACGCTGATGGTACAGGCGTCTGGCTGCCGCTGGACCTGGCCGACCCGGTCACGGGGCCGTTGCTGGCCGCCTCCACCTATCCCGATGGTACCCGCCGTTTCCAGAGCCAGGCCGATGTGCTGATCAACAGCCGGCGCGCCGGTGACGCCGTGGGCGCCACGCCGATGGACCGTCCGGAAGACCTGGAAGCCACCGTCGATGCCGATTTCTACGGCAACGGCAAGATGTACATTATCCTGACCAACAACACCTCGCGTCAGGCAACCACCAGCACGGCCAACGTCACCAGCGGGGCGCGTGCCGGTGCCGGTCGCGCCGTCCCGGCCAAGGCCGATGCTGCAAACCCGCGCGGTCCGAACCGTACCGGCCACATCATCGAAGTCACCGAAACCGGCAATGACCACACCGCCAAGACCTTCAACTGGCGCATTTTCCTGCTGGCCGGCGATCCGGCTGCCGCTACCACCGCTGCCGACAACGTGTCCCTTAACGGCGCGTCGACATTCACCGGTGATCGTTTCGGTTCGCCGGACAATGTCACCTTCGACAATAGCGGAAATATGTGGATCGCCACTGACGGCACCCCGTCGAATTATCCGTTCAATGACGGCATCTATGCCATGCCGCTTTCAGTCACGCCGGGGCAGCCGGTACCGGTAAAGCGGTTCCTGTCCGTTCCGGCCGGTGCCGAATGCTGCGGACCGCTGCTGTCGCCGGACAATACGACCTTCTTCATCGCGGTCCAGCACCCCGGTGAGGATGTGTCTGGCCTGTTCAGTAACAGCCAGTCCAAGTGGCCGGACGGCGACTACCCGCGCCCCTCGGTGGTGACCATCCGCCGTACCGATGGTGGCCGGATCGGCTCCTGATAATCTGCTGGCCTGTCTGAGGGGTTTTCCGTTGACCGAAAACCCCTCAGATGGTGTCTGCCTACTGCGGGCTGGTAGGCCTGCGAAACCAAACTTTTGATGAAGTACAGGTGTTTGAGAACTGAAATCGAGAGGGTGTCTCCGGTCATCGGACATGCGCTTTGAGATTAAGCTCAGGCCCGCCACAATTGTGGCGGGCCTTTTTGCTGGGGACCAGCTCTCCCGACGTAATGACAGGATCAGAGCTTCCTGATCAGAAAAAACCTTCTGGGTAGCAAGCCGGTAAGGGCGGCGACTGCGCTCTACCAAGCCGGCCTCGCCATCAGTCTGATAGCGGCGCCACCATTTGCGCAGCGTAGGCCGCGAGATGCCACAACGTCGGCAAACGAAGCCCGCATCCCCTGTTTTGGCATAGAGTTCGACCCACGCAAGACGGGCCTTGATCAGATCCATTATTGCCCTTTGCCACACTGCTGTTGACCTCAGGGCAGCGCACGAGCGCTGCCCTGAGGTCAACAGAAAACACCCCAGCGTTAACGCGTCTTAAAATATGGGCGGCGATCACAAAGTTGAAAGGATGTCATCGGATCTCACAGCTTATTGGATATGAGACTTGCAATATTTCAACTGAATGGTCACTCAGCCGCTTCGAGTGTCAAACGGATAGCCCGGATAAGATCGTTTGCGCGAAAGGGGCGCCGAAGCACGACAGCTCCCGGCCGCAACAAAGAGCACGGACCCGGCGTGCCGCCGTGGAACACACGCGGTACGAAAAGGACCCGCATCACAGGCGCCAGCGCCATCAGTTGCTCATCATCCTTCAGATAGGCATCCGCGATGATCATATCCGGTCGACAGATGTCAGCAGACCTGACGGCCTGATCGTTGGTCAGGGCGACGGCACAGGTCTGATGTCCAAGCCTGTTGAGCGCGGCGGCCAGCGACAGTGAAATCAGTGGATCGGCAGAAACGATCAGAAGGCGGAGGTTTCGGCAAGTACCGGGCCGGGACAAGGCTCCGCCCTCATTGACCCATCTTGAAAGCGCCTCACGCCCGGCCACGGGCGCCGTGGGTTGAACAACCGAGCTCATGACCTCGCCTCGTGAGATTCGATCAGCCAGAGCTGCCGATCCATGCCACGGGTGACCTGGGTGAACAGGTCGGCAGTGACAGGATCTCCGTGGCTAGTGGATAGGCCGATGGCTTCACGGGCTGATTGACCAAAGGCGCTGAATGCCTGCGACAGGGCAAAGATGTGCTGCCGGGCCTCTGCTACCCCCAATGGATAGGGCACAAGGAATGATCGTTCAGCCGCCACATGAACGCTGCCATAGGCCGTGCCGCCCAGAGCGGCGGCCCGTTCCGCCATCAGGTCCGCATAGGTCCCCACTTCGATGGCGGCATTATCGAACAGTTCATGCACAGCGGAAAAACTGCTGCCGCGAACGTTCCAGTGTGCCTGCTTGACCTGGGCATGCAAATCAACGGCCGCAGCCAAATGCCTGTTCAGCAGTTCAACCGACTGACCGCGTGTGTTTTCCGATAGGGTGTTGTGAGTGTACTGCATCATCGACCTCCCTTTTGGCATTAAATCATAAATTATTGAGCCGTTAGATATAAGTTTCGGAAAATACCTAAATCCAAAAGTGGTATATAAAGGTTATATTTTATGTATACTTATTATGAAATTACGCTACACTTCATTAAGTTTTCTGAAAATATTTGATCGGTGACTTCACTATGAACCCCAGAATCCTGAGGCCTGAGGACGCTCCACGCCGTGAAAACGGCATGGATATTGTTGCCATCGGCGCGTCAGCAGGCGGTTTAGAGGCCGCCATCCGGCTCTTGGAAGCACTGGACGATGGCGGCGGCGCTAGTTTCATCCTGGTCCAACATCTAGCCCCCAATCATGACAGCCTGCTGGTCGATCTTCTGGCCACCCATACGGCTCTCCGTGTCCAGCAGGTAACCGAGGGTATGGAATTACTGCCGGGCCATATCATGGTCATACCGCCCGGCGCCTATCTGTCTGTGGTCGCCGGTCGCCTGCATTTGATGTCCCCGCCGCGCGGCCAGGGCGCCCGCCTGCCCTTCGACTTCCTGTTGACCTCACTGGCCCGGGATTTTGGTGACCGTGTGGTTTGTGTCGTCCTGTCGGGTACGGGTACGGATGGCAGCCAGGGGCTGCGTGCCGTGAAGGCGGCGGGCGGGCTGGTGATCGTGCAGGAACCGGCGGAGGCCGGGTACGACGGCATGCCCCGCAGCGCCATGGCCACCGGTCTGGTGGATCATGTGCTGCCAGTCGCCGCGATGCCGGACATCATCCGCGGCCGCCACCGCCTGGACAATCCGCCCCCCGCCGGCGTGGGGCAGGACGGGATGACCAGCATCATCGACCTGCTGCGCACCCATACACCTTACGACTTCACGCTCTACAAGCCGGGGACGCTGCGGCGGCGCATCGACAGGCGCATGTCCATGGCGGGGATCGCCGTCGACGGTCTGCCGGATTACCTGGATCTGCTGCGCCGTGATCCGACAGAGCGGGACAACCTTGCCAAGGACATGTTGATTAATGTCACGGAGTTTTTCCGTGACCCGAAAGTATTCGAGCTCCTGGCTGCAACCGTCGTTCCTGGCCTGATCCGGGGCAGGTCGGCGGACAATCACCTGCGCCTATGGGTTGCCGGATGCAGCACCGGGCAGGAAACCTATTCCCTGGCGATCCTTTTTCTGGAACAGATCGCCCTGGCCGGTTTGGCGATGAAGCTGCAGCTTTTCGCCTCCGACGTCGATCCAGATGCCGTCGCCACAGCGCGCGACGGCTGGTATCCAGCGAGTATTGCCGAGAATGTTTCTGCCGAACGGCTGGCCCGGTTCTTCATCGGCGATGGCACAGGATATCGGGTGACGCAGGAACTGCGCGCCCATATCATCTTCACGGTCCAAGACGTACTGGCGGACCCGCCCTTTTCACGCCTGGATTTCATCTCCTGCCGTAATCTTCTCATCTACCTGATGCCGGAAGCACAGGCGCGGGTGCTGGCCCTGTTTCATTTCGCCCTGCGTGATGGTGGTTTCCTGCTGCTGGGCGGAGCGGAAACAGTGGTGCCGGTGGCGTCCGACCGGTTCGAGATCGTGTCGAAACCCGCTCGACTGTTCCGCCATGTCGGCCGCAGCCGACCGGGCGATTTCAGCTTCCTGATGAGTGCCGGGGACGGTATCCGCGCTCTGCCTCGTATCAGCACTGGCCCCGGCCTGTCGCGGCAGAATGCGCTGGCGGAGTTATGCCGACAGCTGGTGCTGCAGGAGTATGCACCTGCAGCGATCCTGATCAACCGAAGCCATGACTGTCTCTATTCCCTTGGGCCAACCGGTCATTTCCTGCGGGTACCAGCCGGCCACCCGACGCAGGATCTGTTGGCCATGACAGCCCCCAGTCTGGCGGTGAAACTGCGCGCCGCCATCCAACGGGCGCACCAGGAGAAAGCCAGGATTACGATCAAGGGTGGCCAGATACGCCGCGATGGCGACATTATTGACTTCAGCATCGCTGTGCATCCCGTAACCCACGAGGGGGAGGAATTGATGCTGGTCTGCTTCATCGACCGGGCCCCGCCCGTGATGGGCAGCGACAGCAAGGCCCCACTTCCGCCGGAAGGACAGGCCGGCAGCCTGGCCCTTGAACTGGACCATACGCGCGCCGAACTGGAAGCGGCCATCCGCAACCTGGAACTGGCCGGGGAAGAACAGAAGGCCGTCACGCAGGAAGCCCTGTCCATCAATGAGGAGTATCAGTCCGCCAATGAGGAATTGCTGACATCCAAAGAGGAGTTGCAATCGCTGAACGAGGAACTGACAGCCCTGAATAGCCAATTGCAGGAAACCCTGGACCGGCAGCGCACCACCTCGAACGACCTGCAAAACGTGCTCTACAGCACAGATGTGGCCACTATCTTCCTGGACCCAGAACTGGCCATCCGGTTCTTCACGCCGGCCACCCGGTCCTTGTTCAGCATTCTTCCTGGCGATGTTGGTCGCCCCTTGGCCGACCTCAGTTCGCTGGCCGCCGATGGCGACCTGTTTGCCGATGCACAATCCGTCTTGCAGTCGCGCATGCCGATCGAACGGGAGATCGAGGCGCGGACCGGCGCATGGTATCTGCGCCGGGTGCTGCCCTATCTGACGCGTGACGATCAGGTGGAAGGGGTCGTCATCACCTTCGTCGATATCACCGAGCGTCGGCGGGTGGCCGAAGCGTTGCGGATTGCCAAGCGGCAAGCCGATATGGCGAACCGGGGCAAGTCGCATTTTCTGGCTGCCGCCAGCCATGACCTGCGCCAGCCCTTGCAGACCCTGATCCTGCTTCAGGGCATCCTGGCGGGCCGGACGCAGGTGAAGCAGGATCGCGAACTGCTGGATCGGATCGGGGAAACCATCAGTGCCATGTCCGGCATGCTGAATGCCCTGCTGGACATCAACCAGATCGAGGCTGGCGTCATCGCCACCGACCTTTCGCGGTTCCCCATCGACGACCTGCTGTGCCGGATGCGGGAAGAATTCAGTTATCACGCCCACGCACGCGGCCTGAGATTGCGCGTGGTTCCTTGCAGCGTTCAGGTCTTCAGCGACCGGCGTCTGCTAGAACAGATGGTCCGCAACCTTTTGTCCAATGCCCTGAAATATACTCGCCGGGGCAAGGTGCTGCTGGGCTGTCGGCGCCGGGCGGACGGGATCAGCGTCGAAATCTGGGATACGGGCGTTGGTGTGCCGGAAGCCGAACAACAGGCGATTTTCGAGGAACATCATCAGATAACCCAGGCCGATGGAAAGCCCGGCAATGGCCTGGGCCTGGGATTGTCGATCGTCCGCCGGCTGAGCGGGCTCCTGGACCATCCGGTGCGGGTGCGCTCGGTACCGGGCAAGGGATCGGTCTTCACCATCGAGATACCGTTCGATGCGCAGACGGCACGGGCACCTGACCTGTCCGCCCCTGACAGCCTGGACAAGGATGTCGCCATTCAGGGCAACGTCCTTGTGGTGGAGGATGATCCGGAAGTGGGTGATCTCCTTGGGATGGTCCTGCGCGAGGCCGGCCACAGGGTGCTTCTGGCGGTTGATGCCGGATCAGCCCACCGCCAAATGGCGACCGAGGGCTTCCGCCCCGACCTGCTGCTGGTCGATTTCAATCTGCCGGGAGGAACGAACGGACTGGATCTGCTGACGTCACTGCGCCGCGACCTGCATCGCGCCGTTCCCGGTCTCTTGCTAACGGCGGACATCTCGACGGAGACGTTGCGCGCTATCGCCCTGCGCAATGAATTGCAACTGCACAAGCCGGTCAATCCCACGACCTTGCTGCGCACGGTTCAGCGCTTGCTGGCCGTGCCGCCACTGGCGGTGCGGATGCCGGAACCCAGCGGCGGAACGGGGGATGGCGTCACCATCCACATCATCGACGACGACGCCCTGCTGCGCGACAGCCTTCACCAGTCCCTGGAAGGGCAGGGCTGGCATCTGGTCGATCACGCCAGTGCGGAAGACTTCCTGGCGGGGCCGCGACGGACAGGGCCGGAATGTCTGCTGATCGACGCCTACCTGCCGGGTATGGGCGGCATCGACCTGTTGCTCCATCTGCGGCAGACCGGTGTCACAACCCCAGCCATCGTCATGACCGGCAGCAGCGATGTACCCGTGGCCGTGGCCGCCATGCGGGCCGGTGCAGCCGATTTTATCGAAAAGCCAATCAGCCGCATCGACCTTGTAGCCAGCATCCGGCTGGCCCTGGAAGGAGCGGATGACGAAACCAAACTTGCCACGTGGCATCTTGACGCTGCAAAGCACATCGCCGGACTGACGAAACGGCAGCGGCAAATCATGACACTTGTACTCGCTGGACATCCCAGCAAGAACATCGCCGCCGACCTCGGTATCTGCCAACGCACTGTTGAACATCACCGGGCCGCCATCATGCGCAGGACCGGCGCGCGTTCCATCCCCGCCCTGGCGCGTATTGCATTACTGGCCGACTGGAACACCTCGACAAAGGCACCAGAACAAAAATAGCAAATCCAGGCCCATTTCAGTATTTATGAATTTATAATCCTGCACAGCATTTCTACACCGCCGGAATTGCAGGCGTAGGTATATTCCGGTGATTATTAATAATCATCAAATCATTTATCATATTTTTGAAGCAGATCGGATTTATCCGGACTTGCAATTCAAGGATCACCACCATGCTAAAAAGCCAATTAATGTACGCATTGCCCATCGGCTTGCTTCTGCTGTCCGGCTGCTCGACACGGGATCAAGTCGCTGGATCGCAGGGGCGTGGCCACGACATCTCCGTAACGTCGCCGGGCTACACGGCCCTGAAGGCGGGGGATTATGACAAATCGACCCGTATCCTGGAGGCCGCCAACATCAAATGGCCCAACAGCCCCTATGATGAACTTAATCTAGGCGCTTCCTATCAGTCACAAGGGCGTATGGATCTGGCGGAACCTTTCCTGCGGCGGGCAATCACCCACGGACACGGGCTGATGCCGACTGAATCGACACAAGACTGGGGTCGCGGCATGACGGTGGAGGAGATCGCTTGCAAAAATCTGTCGATCGGACTGAAGCCTGCCACGATTGAGGGGACAGCCACACCCTGCCAGACGACCCTGGTTGTCGCTGTTGTCGCCGCGCCGGGTCCGGTAGCGCCCGTTTACCAGCAGACCTCGTACAATACCTATTTCGAGTTTGACAAGGCGACACTGACCAGGGACGGCGAGGCCATTCTGCGGGAAGCCGCGAAGGAAATACGCAGCAACCCCGATCGCCGTGTCACCCTCGTGGGCAAGGCGTCCAGTATCGGAACAGATTATTACAACATGGACCTCTCACGGCAGAGGGCCGAAACCGTCCGCAACGCCCTGATCGCGGCAGGCGTGCCCAGTTCGCGTATCGAGGTGCTGTGGGTTGGCGAACGGGAACTGCCGATGCAGCAGAACGATGGCAAGCGGCAACCCCTCAACCGTGTGGTGGAAGGGACCGTGAAATAAGTCACCGATATCGTCAGGACAGCAACGGTCGGACGCGACACACCGCGCCCGACCGTTGCTGTCAGTCGAAAAGAAAGGCGCATCATGCCGATTGAAAATACCGACCTTGAACGCCGCGTCCTCGCCCATGAACGCATCCTGCAGATGCTGATCGCCCATATGACGGAAACGGAGCCGAAATTTCTGGAAAGGCTGCAGGAGCGTTTCATCAAGGGGCATGATCTGGGCGCTTGCGAACATGATTTCGTCGGCACCGATGAACATGCCTGGCAGTTCATCCGGCGGATCGTTCAGATCGGCACGGGTCAGCCCGTTGTACCGGCGGCCGTTACTGGAACGGGCCCAGAATAAATGCTGCGATCGCCACGACGGCAATGACTGCCGGAATGATGACGGGTGGGACAATGAAGTCCCGCCAGCCGGGTATCCGCTCGACGGCCTGCGCAACAGGTGTTGGATCCGGGATGACATCGGCGGATGGTGCGGTAATTGTTGGAGAGTGTTGGTCAGTATTTCCAGCGATCGCAGCCTTCAGCGCCTCCGCGCCAACGTCCAGGGCAAAAGACAATCCGTTGGTCACTTCGATACGGCGCAGTGTCGTCCGCACGGTCCGCCAGGCGGTGAAGGACAGGCTGTCCATTCTCTCCTCCTCGAACTCCACCTCATAGCGCCCCGCCGGCAGCGGTTCCTCAATCTCTGGCAAAATGAATGGACGATGGAAATGAATGGTCTCGCGCGTCATACGGGCTGACATCATCATAACTCCCATTTTGTCAGAATAGGGGACACACGCCGCCAACTAAAATCCGAAGCGGAATATTCCCGCTGAACACTAACATAGTATTTTAATTTCACATCATTAATATTCACAAAACTCAATATTAGTTGAATATAGGTAAATTCCGATACTGAACATTTTCAACATTACTCAATATAATGACATATCGATCAGTGGCCGACCGGCAGTTCATCGCCTCGTCTCCATCAATCGATCCATCACCCTGTCCCAGGGTGGTATGAAAAGGAAACACACCATGCAGAAGCCCAATACCATGTTCGCCAAGAAGCCAGCCAGCGCCACACCGGCGAGCGGCAAAACGGAACCGGCATCGGAAACGAAGCATGCTCCCGTCACCCATGTTGACAAGCATGATGCCGGCACGAATGCCAAGCACGCGCAGAAGAAGTAGCGCCTTGGCTACGCCAGTGCTTGGACGCCCCTCTGGGCGCTGGCGTCCTTCTTTGACTGACAGAACCAACGGAGAACATCATGAAACGTGTCACTATTGCGCTGGCCGCCTTGGCCTTTGTAGCACCTTCACTGGGCAGCACCGCCTTTGCGCAGGGCACACCCCAGACCATGGCCCTGTCACAGGTGGATCTTTCCACCCTGGCCACCGGCTACCGCACCTCCAAGGTCGTGGGCAGCAAGGTTTTCAATTCGACGGGCGAAACGGTTGGGACCATCGACGATCTGATCGTCACGCCCAATGACAAGATCCCGTTCGCCGTCCTGTCCGTTGGCGGTTTCCTGGGTGTCGGCTCCAAATATGTTGTCGTGTCCTACGCGGCGCTCGCCGTCGAAGACAAGAAGATGATCTTGAAGGACGCCACCAAGGAGTCCCTGAAGAACCTCCCTGAATATAAGTACACCCATTAACATTTTCCCATCCGGGAAGGGCGGGTTCCGCCCGGCCCGTGCATTGGGACCAAATCACGGAGCGCTTCATGGGCTTGGGCACAATTCTGCTGATTATCGTCATCGCCCTGCTGATCGCCTCCCTTCCCCGTTGGCCGCACAGCGCCAATTGGGGCTATTACCCCAGCAGCGGTCTCGGCCTTGTCCTGGTCATCGTCGTAATCCTGCTGTTGCTGGGGCGGATATGACAGATCATAGCATCATCCCCCTTAAGGAGATCGAGATGTCCCGTAAAGACCTGCCGCTGCCCTTGCTGTTCATCATGATGTTCGCGGCCACGCCGTTGCTGTCCGCCTGTCACACAATGGCGGGTGCTGGCGAGGACATTTCCAAGACCGGCAAGGCCATTGAGAAAAGTGCCGAAAAGCATACCCCTTGACCCGTTCCGGAGTGACTTCCAGGTCTCATCCTGATCCCCACGACTGGCAAGGGTGGATGACGGCGCTGGGATGCGCCGTGTGACTAGCCTATCCTACGCGGTGTTCCGTGACCTGGGCCGGGCCACGCAACCCATCATCCATCCTGGAGGCACCAGAATCCCGGGGGAGACCCATGGTCGACAAGCCGATGCTAGAAGGGCCGATTTCGGGACTGCCGATATCCGCCCTGTCTGCCCGGCTGGACAGCAACGAACGCGGACTGACGTCGACCGAAGCGGGCCGCCGCCTGCGACGGTTCGGGCCCAATCAGGCCCTGCCCCAGCATCACCATCCGCTCTGGCGGCAAATTCTGGCCCGTTTTCTCAATCCCCTGGTGCTGATCCTGCTGTTCGCCAGCGCCCTTTCGGCGGTGACGGGTAACCTGGCCAGCTTCACCATCGTGCTGACCATGGTGGTTTTGAGCGTCACGCTGGACATGGTGCAGGAACGCCGCGCGGAAAACGCCGTCGATGCCTTGCGGCGCAGCGTCGCCGTCACCATCCGCGTTCTGCGTGACGGCAGGGAACTGGCATTGCCCATGGAAATGCTGGTGCCCGGCGACGTTGTCCGACTGGCCGCTGGCGATCTGGTGCCCGGCGATTGTCGGCTGCTGCGGGCGCGCGACCTGTTTGTCAATCAGGCCCTGCTGACCGGAGAACCGTTTCCCGTACAAAAACGGGTCGACGGGCCTGATACATCCACCGAAGACATGACCGCCGCCACCGACACCCTGTTCATGGGCACCTCGGTCCTAAGCGGCACGGGAACGGCGATCCTCTGTCGTACCGGCCCCGCCACCGCCTTCGGGCAGTTGAGCCACAGCCTGTTGGTGGAACCACCCCCTACATCGTTCGAACTGGGCATCCGGCGCTTCGGTTACCTGATCCTGCGATTGACCGTGTTTCTGGTGCTGTTCGTGCTGGCAGTGAATGTCATGTTCCACCGGCCCTGGCTGGAAAGCCTGATGTTCGCCCTGGCATTGGCCGTCGGGCTGACACCGGAACTGCTGCCGATGATCGTGACCGTGACCCTGGCCAAGGGCGCGACGCGGTTGGCCGCCAGGCGGGTGATCGTCAAGCGCCTGCCCGCCATGCACAATATCGGTGCCATGGATGTACTGTGTACGGACAAGACAGGAACCCTGACCGAAGCCGTGATCCGTATGGTCCGGCACATCGACACGGATGGCCGGGACAGCGAAAAGGTCCTGCGCCTTGCCTATCTGAACAGCCACTTTGAAAGCGGCATCCGCAGCGCGCTGGATGAAGCCATCCTGGCCTTCCGTCCGCTGGACGTTACCCGCTGGACGAAGATCGACGAAGTGCCGTTCGATTTCGAACGTCGCCGCGTTTCCGTGCTGGTGACTGACGGAACCGAGCGGTTGCTGGTGGTCAAGGGTGCGCCAGAAGACGTGCTGCGCCAATCCACCCATTACGATGCAGGCGATAAGGGTATCCAGCCGCTGGACCCGGCGGCCCGCGCCAGGATGCTGGACATGTTCGCGCAATTGGGGGAACAGGGCCTGCGGGTGCTGGCCGTCGCCTCCCGCGCCATGGACGCCAGCCACCTTTCCGCCCGGCTGGATGACGAGGCCGAACTGGTCTTCGCCGGATACGCCCTGTTTCTGGATCCGCCCAAGGCCAGCGCCGCCGCAGCCCTGCGCGCGCTGAACGATGCCCGTGTGGCGGTCAAGGTGCTGACGGGTGACAATGAACGGGTGACGCGGCATGTCTGCGAAACCCTGCACTTCCCAATCAAGGGCCTAATAACAGGGGACGAGTTGCAGGCGATGAGCGGTGATGCGTTGCGGGCGCGTCTGAAGGGCGTCAATGTCTTCTGCCGCATGACTCCACAACAAAAGGAACGGGTTCTGCTGGCCTACAAGCATGCCGGCCGGGTCGTAGGCTTTCTGGGGGACGGGATCAATGATGCGTCGGCCATCCATGCCGCCGATGTCGGCATTGCCGTGGATAGCGGTGCCGATGTGGCCAAGGAAGCGGCCGGGCTGGTCCTACTGGACCATGACCTGTCGGTGGTGGTCGATGCGGTGATGGAAGGACGGCGCACCGTGCGCAATGTCACCAAGTACATTCTGATGGGCAGCAGTTCCAATTTCGGCAACATGTTCAGCATGGCAGGGGCGGCACTTTTCCTCCCCTTCCTGCCGATGCTGCCCACCCAGGTGCTGCTGAACAACCTGCTTTATGACGCCTCGGAAGCTGGCATCCCGCTGGACAATGTCGATGCCGACAGCCTGGCCCGGCCTGTCCATTGGGACCTGACATTGATCCAACGGTTCATGCTGGTGATGGGACCGGTCAGCTCCGCCTTTGATTTCCTGACTTTCTACGTGCTTCTGCATGTGTTCGACGCGGGCGAATCCCTGTTCCAGACGGGCTGGTTCGTGGAAAGCCTGGCCACGCAGGTTCTGGTCATCTTTGTCATCCGGTCTCGGCACCTGTCCTGGCACAGCCGGCCCAACCCGATACTGGCCGCGGCGGCGGTGGGCATTGCCATCCTGGGGGCGCTCTTGCCCCTGTCGCCCATCGGCCCCTGGTTCGGTTTCGTGGCGCCGCCGCCGGCCTTCTACCTGTTCCTGGCCCTGTCAGTCCCAGCATATCTGGTGATGATGGAGGGGATGAAGCGGCTGTTCTTCCGCTATATCGCCCCCTCCAACTGAGCTTGCGTCCTGGCGGTCATATCCGGCTGCACCAGCACATGATGGGTGGCCCCGTCATCGTCAAGATCCAGGGAATTGGCCCCGTCCAGCCTACGTCCGTCGAGTTGGATGGACACGGAACCCCAGCGCTCGCCATCCTTGTTTTCGATATGGATGTCGTACCTTGCCGTTCCATGGCGGAACATGATCCGCACCTCCGGCCAGTCGGGCGGCAAGCGCGGATCGATCACCAAACGGTTGCCCTGTTGACGCAGGCCCAGGACGGCTTCCATACCCGCCCGCTGCATCCAGCCGGTAGCACCCGTGTACCACCCCCAGCCTCCGCGCCCGACATGCGGCGCCACGGAATAGATGTCGGCAGCAACCACATAAGGTTCCAACCGGTAGCGTCGCACCGCGTCAGGGTTGCGCGCGTGATTGATCGGGTTCAGCATATGCAGCAGATCTGCCGCCAGCCGGTTGCGGCCCAGCGCCGCCAGGGCCATGACGGACCACAGGGCCGCATGGGTATATTGCCCGCCATTCTCCCGGATGCCGGCCGGGTAGGCCTGGATATAGCCGGGATCGGGCTGGCTTTGCACGAAGGGCGGGGTGAAAAGCAGGGCCAGACCCTCCCGTTGCCGGACCAGATGCGTTTCCACGGCCTGCATCGCCCTGGCCGCCTTGTCCGGGTCACCGGCGCCCGAAAGGACAGACCAGCTTTGGGCAATGGCATCAATCCGGCATTCCTCCAGCTGGGCCGAACCCAGCGGCGTTCCGTCATCAAAATAGCCACGCCGATACCAATCGCCGTCCCAGCCATCCTGATTCAAGGCCACCCGCAATGCGGCGGCTTGTTCACGCCAGCCGCAGGCACGCGGATCGCCGCGTGCCTGCGCCAGGTCGGCGAAACGCATCAGGGTGGTGAACAGCAGCCAGCCCAGCCAGACACTCTCCCCCTTTCCACCTTCCCCGACGCGGTTCATCCCGTCATTCCAGTCGCCCGTCCCCATCAGCGGCAGGCCGTGGGCCCCCATGGTCAGGCTGGTATCCAGCGCGCGGGCGCAATGGTCGAACAGGCTGGCGCTCTCCTCTGCTGGAGACGGATGGAAGAAGCTGTCATGTTCGCCTTGATGCAGCCCTGGCCCGTCCAGAAACCCCACCTTCTCATCCAGCACCGGCAGATCACCCGTTGTCTCCACATAGTGGGCAGCAGCATAGGCCAGCCAGATCCGGTCGTCGGAAATGCGGGTGCGCACACCGCGCCCCGACGGTGGCAGCCACCAATGCTGCACGTCGCCTTCCACGAACTGCCGCCCCGCCGCCCGCAGCAGATGGGCCCGCGTCAGGTCCGGGCGCGTAACGGCCAGCGCCATGCCATCCTGCAACTGGTCGCGGAAGCCATAGGCGCCGCTGGCCTGGTAAAAGGCGGAACGCGCCCAGACGCGGCAAGACAATGTCTGATACAGCAGCCAGCCATTCAGCATGATATCCAGTGACCGGTCGGGCGTGGTCACCTTCACCTTGCCTAGGATCTGCCGCCATTGCTGGCTGACCGCCCCCATGACGGCGTCCAGGTCGGCTTCGCGGTACCGGGTGACCAAGGCGCGGGCGGCATCCGCATTCTCCGCCTGACCCAGCAGGAAGACAATCTCCACCTTTCCATCGGGCGGCACCTGGATCCGGGTCCGCAGGGCCGCGCACGGGTCCAGGCCGGCCCCCACCCGCTTCGACAATGGTCCCATGCCAGCCAGCGCCAACGGATGGGCCAGAGTGCCGTTCCGCCCAATGAACTCCCGCCGGTCACCAGTCCAGTCCGTCTGTTGCCCACATAAGTCGGCAAAGGCGACATGCCTGCCAACATCGCGATTCCAGGGGTTACCCGCGAACATCGCACCGGTGACGGTATCGATCGATGTGGTCAAAAAAGCGCGGGTGGCGTCACGCGATGGACCCAGCAACCATTCCACATAGGCCGTCGCCGTCAGGGAGCGGGGGCGGTGCGTGGTGTTATGCAGTGTCAGGCGTGCAATACGGACGGGCGCATCGACCGGCACATACAGCAGCAGATCGCTGGAGATACCGTTGGCGCGGCAACTGAACCGGCTGTAGCCCCAGCCGTGACGGGTGATGTAGTGGCCGCCAGGGTCGCGGATGGGGCTGGCGGTCGGCGACCAGAGCGCGCCGCTTTCCTCGTCCCGCAGATAAAATGCATCGCCGGCTGGGTCGACGACAGGATCATTCGACCATGGAGTCAGTTGGTTCTCACGGCTGTTGCCAGCCCAGCAGAATCCATTGCCATCCGCTGATACCTGAAAGCCGAAATCGGGATTGGCAATGACATTAATCCAAGGCGCCGGCGTTACCTGGCCCGGACCCTGGATAATGACATACTCACTTGCGTTCCGGGCAAAGCCGCCAAGACCATTGAAGAATTCCAGTTCGGGTCTCACCTGCGGGGACGTGGACGCCGCCACCCGCCGCCGCGGGATGGGGATTGGCGGGGGTGCATCGGCGCCAATCCGCTGCAGCTGGTCAAACAGGCTACCCCGCCGCGCGACCAGCACCACCCGCGCCACGGCGTTAAGAAGGGCATGCGCCTGCGGGGTGATCAGATCGGCGCGCAGCAGATGTACCGTACCGGGTGTCGCGTCATGGCCCGCGGGCTGACGCGAACGGTTCACCCGCACCAACGTTTCCAGCGCGGTCTGCAACTCCTGCAGATAGGAGGCCGGATGATCATTCAGGATGATCAGGTCGACCGCGAACCGCTTCATCCGCCAGTAATCGAAGGCCAGCAGTCCCTCCCGCACCACAGAGAGATCGTCGCTGTCCGTAATGCGCAGCAGTAGGATGGGCAGATCCCCGGAGATCCCCAGCGACCACAGGTCGGACTGCGGGGCCAACCCGTTCTGGATGATGATAGAAGCCGGCCGCAGAGCCGGGGTGGCATGAACCAGATGCCCCGCCAGTTGCTGGAACAGGGCGGCAGTGCCGGCCCCGATGCCAAGATGGCGCTGCTGCACCTGCGCCTGCGTCCAGGCCAGGGTGGCGGCACGGGTATAGGCGGTTACATCCCGGTGCCGGTCGATCATGTCCAGCAGCGCAGCCCGGCTGTCGGCGGCCAGGGTCCAGAACGCCAGACGGGCCGTGCCCTGTGGTGCCAGCCGGATGGCGTGGCGCAAGGCGAAGACCGGGTCCAGCACGGTGCCGGTCGTGCCCGACAGGTTATGTGCCGGCTCCATCGCGACGGCATCACGCAAGGATCGGCCGCGGCCCAGGAAGCGGGCGCGGTCGGTTTCAAAGCTGCTTACGCCGCCGCCATTTCCCTCCACCACCAGCATGTGTCCCAACCAGATTTCCACCTCGTCCGGGTTACGCCGCCGACGCGTGGCGATCAGCGCGTCGCAGCCGGGCAGATATTCAGTCTGCA
>JAEMSB010000034.1 GCA_016463045.1 Niveispirillum sp. | reverse complement strand
CCGCCCGTCGCATCATCGCGCACGAATTAACGGGGAGTGTGTCCATGACCAGCATCTATGACTTCAGCGCCAAGACACTCGACGCCAAGGATGTGTCACTGGGTGACTGGCGCGGCAAGGTCATGCTGATCGTGAACACCGCGTCGAAATGCGGTTTCACCTATCAGTACGAGGGACTGGAGGCGTTGCACCGTGATTATGCGGCGCGCGGTCTGGCCGTGCTGGGCTTTCCCTGTAATCAGTTCGGCAAGCAGGAGCCGGGCGACGCGGCGGAAATCGCCAATTTCTGCTCGCTCACCTATGACGTCACCTTCCCCATGTTCGCCAAGATCGACGTGAATGGTGACAATGCCCACCCGCTGTACAAATGGATCACCAAGGAAAAGCGCGGCTTCCTGGGCAGCAGCCGCATCAAATGGAACTTCACGAAGTTCCTGGTGGACCGGTCGGGCAAGGTGGTGGGCCGGTTTGGGCCAACCACCAAGCCAGAGGCTCTGCGGGCGGCGATTGAGGGGCTGTTGTGAATTACTGTGCTCCCATTGTCGCCAGTTCGCTCAATCTGCGTTCCTTACTGTCAGGGCATCCTTTGTCACGCCTGCCGGCGGCTTCGACTATACTGATATTGTCATTACCGCGGGCTGTTGTAGGGTTGAACCCCTGCGCCACAAGACGACGCGTTATATAAAGGCTGCAGCCTCCAGATAATGCAAAGACGTTCTCCACTGATGCTCTGTCGACACGTGGTGGCGGCATACGCTGGTCAAGCGCAACGAAAACGTCCGTCCATCCGCTGATGATGGCTTCCATGTAAAGTGATTGACCAACCATCCCGAACATCCCGTACGGATCTTTGTAATCCAGCGGCATTCCAGTGGTGATGAGCGCCCGCATCATTTCCTGATCACGACGCGCCAGTGCCAGGACAAGACGCCCGGCATTGTCGGGGGTATCTACCCCGTGCCGTGCGATATGTTCTGCCAGGATACCAGGATTGCCGCCTATCCAGCGATGCGTTGACGCAGTACGGTCGATCATTATCATCAATTCTGTAACAGCCGGCGGCATTCCAAAAATATCACCAGCGTCATCCAGAACGCTCTTGTACTTCCCTTGAACTCGGATCGATAGGCGATTGATATCCTGGTCAGCGACTAAGCCGGGTGGTTGAACCTTATATTCATCACGAAGTTCGAAAAACTTTACCCGGTCAAACTCGGCCACGATCTCCGCTACTCGCTCCGGTGCGATGCGACTCTCATGGCGTCCGGGAAACATGACGCGAAATGCCAACACATCTGATCCGAGAAGCTCTTTGAAGCCAGCGCGTGCCTTGCCAGTGTCAAACACAACGCGGCCATCACCGTAGATTGTAACGGTATAGAGAGGCCCACCCCAGGCTTGCTGGATACGTTGTAATGTTATCTCAACATCGTTTGACGGCACCGCACCGGCAGGGACCACCCAAAAGAGAAGCATTAAAAGAATTATCAATCTTTGCACCTCACTCTCCTCTTTCAGGGCAACCTGGACCTGAATAGAGGCGAAATAAGGCCTATTTACGACGCCGCGTTCCCCCTCACCCCGCAATCAACTGTGCCTGCCGGATGGCGAAGCGGTCGGTCATGCCAGCGATGTAATCCATCAGCGACCGGGTCCAGCCAGCCCGATCATAAGGGATTTGTCGAATACCGGGCACGGTTTCCAGCAGCGAGGCGAAACGGCGCGGCAGATCAGATCCAGGCCCCGCCTTCTCCCGCGCCAACAGTGCCTCCCCATACGCATCCAGCAAAGTGGTGACGGTACGGGCCGCGATGATGTCAGTCTCGCAGCGCTGATGCCCGCGATAGATCTGGGTATAGGAGACGTCGGAGATATCCTTCAGCGCGTCAGTGCGCTCAATCATCTTCAACAGCGGGCCGACCGGCTTGCCCTCCATGATGTCGGGCAGCTTGTCCAGGAAAGCCGCTGCGGCATCGGTAACCAGCCGGTCGATGGCGCGGGCACGCAGATAGATCAGGCGGCGATCCTCATCCTCGATCCCCTCATATTCCGCGCGGTCCCAGTCGATCAGCGGCTCCAGCAGCTCTTCCGCATCGGCAAAGGACAGCATGCGCATCTTCACCGCATCCTCGATATCCACGACGGAGTAACAGGCATCGTCCGCCGCCTCCACCAGATAGGCCAGCGGATGTCGGCACCAGGCGTCACGACCGATGGGGATCAGGCCCAACTCGCCAGCCACTTCTGCCATCAGGTCGGTTTCGCTGCCCAGGAAGCCATATTTGCGCTTATGCGGGCGTTCCTCCCCGGCGAAGGCCGGGGCGGCCCAGGGATATTTGCCGTAGGTGCCCAGCGTGGCCGCCGTCAGTTGCAACCCGCCCTGCGCGCGCCAGCCCTGAAGGCGGGTCAGCACCCGGAAGCCCTGAGCGTTGCCTTCGAAGTTGGAAAGCTCAGCAGCCTGCTGCCCATCCACACCCGACAGGATTTCGCGGCCCAGACTGGTACCTGCGAACCAGTCAGAAATCACATCCTCTCCCGTATGGGCAAAGCACGGCGTGCCCAGGTCATGGGCCAGCGCGCCGGCACCCACGACATCGCCGATATCGGCGGCGCTGGCCGGCACGGCATCCTGGCCATAGCGGGCAATGATCTCCGCCCCCGCCCAACTGCCCAGCGACCGGCCAACCCGCGCCGCCTCCATCGAGTGGGTCAGGCGGGAACGCACATAATCCGACCCGCCGATGCCATGCACCTGCTGCTTGTCCGACAGGCGCCGGAAGCTGGTGGAAAAGGTGATGCGGTCGATATCGATCTCAAACGCGCTACGATAGGGCAGTTCCGGGGCCAAACCGTCCTTGGCCAGACGCTTGCGGGACAACAGGGACTGCCAACGCATCATCATGCTATCTCCAGCGCATGCCATGCCCACCTTTGACGGACACGCCTTCGCCGCTTACATAGGGTGTAAGCGTTTGTCCAGTCGTTAGCAGACAGGAACCATTCAATGACCATCACATCGGCCAGTACCGGCGACACCGGCACCCCGCCGCCCGGCCCCAGGGCCATGACCCTGTCCGACAGTGCCGCCCGCCGCATCAGCAAGCTGGCAATGCTGGAGGGCAATCCCGACCAGATGCTGCGCCTGACCGTTTCGGGTGGCGGCTGTTCCGGCTTTCAGTACGGCTTCTCCTTCGACACGGTCACCAACCAGGATGACCATGTGTTCGCCAAGGACGCCGCCAAGCTGGTGGTGGATGATGTCTCGCTCGACCTGCTGGCCGGTGCCGAGCTGGATTTTGTCGAGGACCTGATGGGCAGCTATTTCAAGGTCGTCAATCCCAACGCCGCGTCGTCCTGCGGCTGCGGCACGTCTTTCTCGGTTTAGTCCCTCAGGCGCCGGGCGCTGCCATCGGGCGGCTTGGCTTACGCCGCATGTGCGGCGGGCTGCCAGTCGGCAGCCTCCGCCGGTCAGGAAAGCCCGGCGGCTCAACGGATAAGGCAGCATCATCGTGAAGATCGCCACCTGGAACGTAAACTCCGCCAAGGCCCGCCTGCCCAACATCACGGAATGGCTTACGGAGGCAGCACCAGATGTGGTGCTGTTCCAGGAGATCAAGTGCGAGACGGCGTCCTTTCCGGCGGCGGCGTTCGAGGAACTGGGCTATCACGTCCACGCCGTGGGTCAGAAGGCCTATAATGGCGTGGCCATCCTGTCGAAATCGCCCGTCACCGACATCATCACGCGCCTTCCGGGCGAGGTGGAGGATGAACAAGCCCGCTATGTCGAAGGCACCATCGACGGCGTGCGTATTGCCAGCATCTACCTGCCCAACGGCAACCCGGTGGGAACGGAGAAATACCCCTACAAGCTGCGCTGGATGGAACGGCTGCGCCTGCATGCGGCGGACCTGCTGAAAACCGGTCAGCCCGTGGTGCTGGGCGGCGACTATAACGTCATCCCCGCCGCCGAAGACGTGTACGACCCCGTCGGCTGGCGCGAAGATGCGCTGTTCCGGCAGGAAACGCGGCTGAAGTTCCAGGAAATCCTGGCGCTGGGCTACACGGAAGCGTTCCGGACCCTGCATCCGGGCCTCGTTCCTGCCTACAGTTTCTGGGATTATCAGGCCGGTGCCTGGCCCCGGAACAATGGCCTGCGCATCGATCATTTCCTGCTGTCGCCGCAGGCCGCCGACCGCATCGTGGCGTGCGAGATCGACAAGGGGCCGCGCGCCAAGGAGAAGGCGTCGGACCACACGCCCGTGATCCTGACCCTGGCTTAAGACCCGTATCGGTTGTATATAGCATACATCTGAAATCCTGTTATCCTGCCCGCTATGCGTCAAGCATCGGGGGGATAAAGGGTTATGCGGACAGTGTTGAAAGCGGGCGTTGCGGCCCTGTGCCTTGCCATGGCGGGGCCGGTCATGGCGGCGGAACTGGTCAATCCGCCTGACATGCGGCGCAACGCTGCCGGGCAATATGACCTGGAGGCAGTGACAGCCGAATATCGCCTGCCGCCCTTTACCCAGCGCATCACCAGCCGCAGCTTCATTTCCAAAGGTACCGGCAAGTGGGACGAGACGCGCAAGCTGCTGGTCGGCCCCACGCTGCGCGCCTCGCCTGGGGAAACGGTGCGCATCCGCATGACGAACCGCATGAAGGCATCGGCCGGCGACGGCGACTATTACCCGTTCAACAACAGCCATGACAGCGGCACGCCCGCCGCCGATAGCACCAATGTCGATACACTGCCCCACGGCTTCGACATCCTGAACCTGCACACGCACGGCCTGCATGTCACGCCGTTGGGCAACAGCGACAATGTGCTGCTGAATATCCTGCCGGAAGGGGCGACCGCCGCCGATCTTCGCAAGGCCTGCCATTCGGAAACCGACAAGAACGTGGCGCACCGTCATGTCTGTGTCGAAGGTGCCTTCGATTATGAATATAAAATCCCGGAGCAGCATCCGGCGGGCACCTTTTGGTATCACCCGCACAAGCATGGCGCCGTCGCCATGCATTTGGGCAGCGGCATGGCCGGTGCCTTGATCATCGAGGATAAGAAAAACGGCATCGACAGTCTGGAGGCCGTGAAACAGGCCAAGGCCCTGAATGGCGAACGTGTCCTGGTGTTTCAGCAGATCGAATTCACGCGCAGCAACCCGCTGACCGAGGCGGAGCCGCTTTATGCTGTAAACTGTCAGGCGGCCTATGGCCCGCAGGTCTGCGGCCAGTTGGGCAACACATCGCTGGAGAATTCGGCGGTGAATGCCAAGCTGTCGGTGAACGGGCAGATGGATGCCACCATCACCATGGCGCCGGGTGAAGCGATGCTGTGGCGCGTGATCAACACCACCATCCGCAACAACCTGCCGCTCTGCGTCCTGCCACTTCCGGGCACCGGCGCTCCCGCCCCCGCACTCTATGCCTTGGCCGCCGATGGCGTGCCGATCAAGCGCCCCCTGCCGGCGGGCGCGCAGGACCTGCCTTTCAGGCTGGGTGCCCCCGTCTATGACCTGACCACGCCGACGGCGGGCACGGATGTCATCAATAACGAACTGACCATCATGGCGCCGGGCCAGCGTCTGGACGTGATGGTTCAGGCACCAGACGCCGAGGGGCGTTACGCCCTGTTCCAGCCGAACCCCAACAATGCGCCGACAGCCACCACCGGCCTGTGCCAGGTGCCGCAACTGGACAGCAATAACCGCCTGCCATCGGATCAGGTGGTTCTCTATATCGACGTGAAGAAGCATAAGCGGAAGGTCAATACCGCGCTGCCCAGCCAGACGCAGTTGAACGCCCTCTACACGCCCGACGATGTGGCCAGCCGCAAGGATGTGCCGGTGGGGCCGACGCAGGGGGTGGTGTTCGGCTTCACCAATTATGAATTCGCCCCCACCGCCATACAAGGCGCGTCCGTCGTGAATGGCCGGCCCTTCAACCTGGAACGGGTGCAGCGCCGGCTGAAACTTGAGCAGACGGACCTGTGGGCGGTGCAGAGCGCCAGCGACACGCATATCTTCCACATCCATATCAACTCGTTCCAGATCACCCAGCGCGGGTCGGTCAAGTATGACTTCCCCATCTGGCGCGATACGGCCCTGATCAATTGCGCCACAGGTCCTGGCGGCTGCACCTTCCCCGCCGGCAACACGATCCAGCAGCCGGGCGTTGCGGCGGGCGGCAGCGGCAATGGTGAGGTGTTGCAATTCGTCAGCCGCGCGCTGGATTTCACCGGCCCCATGGTCATGCACTGCCACAATGTGAACCATGAGGATAATGGCATGATGGAACTGATCGAACTGGTGAAGTGACCGGGGCGGCTGCTATCACTCTCCCTCATGCCAATCTGTCACGGGCTTGGCCCGTAACCGATTGGAGGCTGGCGACCGCCAGCCCGGCGCTCGTGCGCCGAAAGCCAAGGCGGCGGATGCCGCTGCCCGGCGATTGAGGGAATATGAAATCTCATTCCGGGGAGAGTGACCGTGCGCCGTAATCCGATCCGCCTTGCCACCCTGCTGCTGGGTTCTGCCCTTGCCCTGTCCGCCTGCGCCACGCAGAAGCAGGTGGCGGCCCCTGCCCGCCCCGCATGGGCCCTGGCCATTCACGGTGGGGCTGGGGTGATGGATCGGGAGACGATGGGTCCGGAAACGGAAGCATCCTACCGTGCCGCCATGCATGCCGCCTTGGACCGGGGTCGCACGGTGCTGGAAAAGGGCGGGACGGCCATGGATGCCGTCGTCGCGGTGGTGCGCGGGCTGGAGGATGATCCGCAGTTCAATGCCGGCAAGGGGGCGGTCTTTACCGCCGATGGCCGCAACGAGTTGGATGCCGCCATCATGGACGGTGCCACGCTGAAGGCCGGTGCTGTCGCGGGCATCACCGGCACCAAAAATCCCATCACCCTGGCCCGCGCCATCATGGAGAAATCACCCCATGTCATGCTGATTGGCGCCGGGGCAGAGAAGTTCGGGCAGCAGGCGGGCGTGGAACAGGCCGATGCCGCCTGGTTCTTCACCGAACGGCGCTGGCAGTCCCTGAAAAAGACGTTGAAGGAACGCGGCCTGCCCATCCCCGCCCGTCCGGCGGGCGTGAGCACGGAACCTGTGCCGCTGGCCGCCGCCGATATGGCGTTTGAGGATCGTAAATACGGTACCGTGGGCGTGGTGGCGCTGGACAGCGCCGGCCATGTCGCCGCCGGCACCTCCACCGGTGGCACCACCGCCAAGCTGTGGGGCCGGGTCGGCGATGTGCCGATCATCGGTGCCGGCACCTATGCCAATGACAAATCCTGCGCCGTATCCGCCACCGGCACGGGGGAATATTTCATCCGCCTGGGCGTGGCGCGCGCCATCTGCGATCTGGTTGAATTGAAGGGCATGGGCCTGCAGCAAGCCGCCGATGAAGTGATCCAGGCCCGCCTGACGGCACTGGGCGGCGATGGCGGCATCGTCGCCGTGACGCCCGATGGTCAGGTGGCCTGGTCCTTCAACACATCCGGCATGTACCGCGCCCGGCAGGTGGCGGGTGGCGAGCCGGTGGTCGGCATTTTCAAGGGAGAGCCCTGACGGGCAGTATCAGCAGGGCGGCTTGCCGGCCTTTTCCAGGGTCTCCAACTCCATGGAGACCCGGAAATCGCCGTAATCGACCAGCATGGACCGGACCACACCATTTTCCTGCAAGACCATGCTGGTCTCGTAATCCGGCAGCGGTTCACCGGGATTGATGGGGAAGAAGGCCAGCGACACCTGCCACGCCTTGGCGGCCAGCAGATCGGCATCCTTCACCTTCATCACGGCGGGGGATCGCAGCTTGCCCACGATGGTGTTGACGGGGCTTGCCCCGTCCGCCTCTGCCCCGTCGAACACGGGCACGGAGAACAGGTTTTCCGGTGATCCAGCCTGTGTCAGCACACGCAGCGTATGGGCCGTGGGGAACATGGTGCCGGGCTTCAGCGGCATCGACCGCGACTCCGGCTTGTCATAACGGACATTGCCGCCGCCCTTCCCGTCCAGCGTAGCACCACCGGACAGTTCCTCATCCACCTCGCCATTCACCAGCTTACGGACATTGAAGCGATAGGCAGAACCATCCTTCGCCTCCCACGTTGCGTAGTTGGTGATGAGGTTCATGTCTTCCCCTTCGGCATAGGAGAAGCGGACCTGGAACCGCTGATCGATGGTCCAGCCATCGCAGGCATCATTCCAGGAAAAGCTCATCTGCCCGTTCACATCGGTAATGCCGCTTTGCAGCCGCGCATGGTCCAGCTTCAGACGATATGTCGCCTTGTGCGGTGCGATATCGATGGCGGTGCGAGCAAAAGCCGGAACGGTACCGGCACTGCCCAGCAGCAGGGCCAGGGCAAAGGCGACGGCGGGGCGGGCGGTGCGGCGGGCGCGGGAAAGGGCGGTCACGTTGGGCATGGGCCTGGGTGATGGCTAAGATGACCATCTTGCGCCCGCGAACGGTCCGCCGCAACGGGCATTCGCACGGCAGGAAGGATGAGAGGGTGACTGGGCAGCATTTGCCACACCGGCACTGGGGCCACCCGGCAAAAACTGCAGCGCGGCAGGTACGTGGCAGCCAAAGTCGAATTTCAACCCATTGTTTTTATAAGATTTTTCGGATGGCACACCCCTTGCTGATACCGGTGCGGAGTATCAGCCCATTCAGGGGAGTAGACTATGAGCCCGTTCGATAGTGTCCAGACCCGTCCGATGACGATGGCTCGTGGCCTGGATCGTGGCCTGTCGGCTTTCCCCGGCGCTGCCCCGCAACAGACCAACAGCCTGCATAATATGGCACGCAGTGTCGCTGGCGGCCTGGGGAACACCGTGGCCCCGGATCTTGGCCCCGTGTCGATGAATGCCGATACCTATGTCTTCCTTTTGCAAGACACGATCATGCGTCTTCGGGAAGCGGAGGCGAAGATCACGGAGCAGAAGGAACGAATCGAACATCTTGAAACCCTGTCCATGACGGACGAGTTGACCGGCCTTCTGAACCGCCGCGGCTTTGTCGAGGCCTTCCACCGCGAGTTGGCGATGGCCCGGCGGACGGGTATGGGCGGTGTCCTGGCCATCATCGATCTGGATGGTTTTAAGGCCGTCAATGACAGCCACGGCCATCTCTGCGGCGACTGGTATCTGCGTCAGGCGGCCCGCATCCTGAAGGATAATGTCCGCGCCAACGACATCGTTGCCCGGTTCGGCGGCGACGAGTTCGCGGTGCTGCTGACCCATACGGATCAGACCCAGGGCATGGCGCGGGCGGAAATGCTCTCCAGCATCTTCAACGCCCAATCGTGTCAATGGCAGATGCAGTCCCTGCCCATGCGCGCCAGTTTCGGCATGCAGGCCTTTGGCCCCGGCGATCAGGAAGAAGACCTGATCCGCCGTGCGGATGCCGGCATGTACCGGGCCAAGCGCAAGGCAAAGGCCGCTCGGTAAGCGTCAGATCAGACGGCCCTGCCGATCCCCCGGCGGGGCCATCAGTTCGGGCACCGCCTCTTCCAGCAGCTCATTCACGGCTTCATCCAGCAGGGCGTCGATGGCGCTACCCTGGATGTGTTCCCGCCCGATTTCCAGGATGACGGGCACCGCCAGCGGCGAAATCCGGTCCAGACGCCGGTGCAGGATGCGCCCCTGCACACGGCTCAACATGCCCGCCACACGACGCACATCCGTCAGGCCCGCCGCCGCATCAGCCCGTGTGGCCCGCAGCAACACGTGGCCCGGTTCATGCCGACGCAGTACGTCATAGATCAAATCGGCGCTGAACATCACCTGCCGTCCCGTCTTTTCCAGGCCGGGATGGCGGCGTTCGATCAGGCCGGATATGACGGCGACATAACGGAAAAGGCGCTTCAGCATGGAGCTTTCCTCCATCCACGCCTCCAGATCATCGCCCAGCATATCCTGATCAAACAGCGCATCCAGGTTGGTGGCCGGCTTCAGCGACCAGATAGCCAGCACATAGTCGGTGGCAACAAAGCCCAACGGATGCAGCCCCGCCCGTTCCATGCGCCGGGTCAGCAGCATGCCCAGCGTCTGATGCGCGTTGCGTCCTTCGAAACAATAGGCGACCAGATATTCCTTGTCGTTGCGGGGGAAACTCTCCACCAGCAAGCCCGACGCGTCCGGCATCACGGATTTATATTGCTGCAACCGCAGCCATTCCTGCACCGCCTCGGGAAACGCATCCCATTGGCGCGGGTCGGACAAAAGTGCCCGCACCCGGTCGGCCAGATGGGTGGATAGCGGCAGGCGGCCACCGGCATAGGCGGGAACCTTGGGCGTGCCCTGCCCGCCCTTGGCCGCGATCACGTCATTGTCGCGGATGCCGACGAATTTCAGCAATTGTCCGGCAAAGATAAAGGTGTCGCCCGGCACCAGGCCATTGACGAAATATTCCTCCACCCGGCCCAGTACCTGCCCCCGGTTCAACCGGACATTCAGCATCACCTCTTCCACGATGGTGCCGATATTCAGCCGGTATTGGCGCGAAACCATACCGTTGGCCGCCTGCCACAGGCCGGTATCCGGGTCCTGGGTCAGGCGCTTGAACTTCTCATAGGCGCCCAGCGCGTAACCGCCCGTGGCCACGAAATCGAAGACATCATCGAATTCATCGCGCGAAAGATTGGCGTAGGGGCTGGCCCGCACCACCTCCGCATAAAGCATATCCGGGCTGAATGGCCCGGAACAGGCCACGCCGGTGACATGCTGGGCCAGCACATCCAGCGCGCCAAGGCGCAGCGCCTCACCATCCAGGGTGCCGGCCTTGATGGCCGCCACCGCCGCCTCGCATTCCAGCACCTCAAACCGGTTGCCGGGCACCAGCAAGGCCTTCGATGCCTCATCCAGGCGGTGGTTGGCGCGTCCGATGCGTTGCAACAGGCGGGACACGCCCTTGGGCGCGCCCACCTGCACCACCAGATCAATCTCCGCCCAGTCGATACCCAGGTCGAGGGAGGAGGTGGCGACGACGGCCCGCAGCTTGCCGGCGGCCATCGCCGCCTCCACCTTGCGCCGCTGCTCCACGGCCAGACTGCCATGGTGCAGGGCAATGGGCAGATTGTCCGTGTTCAACCGCCACAGTTCCTGAAACGCCAATTCGGCCTGGGCACGGGTATTCACGAAAACCAGGGTCACACCATGGTCGCGGATACGCTGATACACCTCCCCCATGGCATGCAGGGCCATATGGCCGGCCCAGGGCAGATGCTCCTTGGTGGCCAGAATTTCCACGCGGGGCGGGGCACCGGGCCGACCGCGCACGACCCGCACCGGCGCCAGTTCCCCGTCATCATCGTAAAGCCGCCCCGTGGGCGACAACCACGCGGTCAGGGCATCCGGATCGGCCACAGTGGCCGACAGGCCGGCACGAAGGGCATAGGGGGCAAGGCTGGACAACCGGGCCAGACACAGGGCCAGTTGATCCCCCCGCTTGGTGCCGGCCAGGGCGTGCAACTCATCAATGACGATCCGGCGCAGGGGCCGGAAAATGTCGCCCGCATCGGGGTAGGAGACCATCAGGGCGAGGCTTTCCACCGTCGTCATCAGGATATGCGGCGGCTTGGTCCGCTGCCGCGCCCTTTTGGCCTCCGGCGTGTCACCGGTGCGGGTTTCGGCCCGGATGGGCAGGCGCAAGGATGCGATGGGGGCTTCCAACGTGCGCTGGATATCGACCGCCAGCGCCTTTAGCGGCGAGATATAGAGCGTGTGAAGCCCCTCGCGCGGGCGTTCGGACAGGTCGATCAGACTGGGCAGGAAACCCGCCAGCGTCTTGCCGGCACCTGTCGGCGCGATCAGCAGCGCATGCATCCCGTCACGCGCGGCAGCAACCATGCCCAACTGATGCGGACGCGGGGTCCAGCCCTGTGACCGGAACCAACCAGCGATGCCGGGCGGGATCAGATCATCATCGTCGCAAAGGTCTGGTAGAGGCTGCATGGGCGCATCATGACGGAACGGAGCACGAACGGAAAGGGGCGTTGCGACAAGAAACAGTATGGACCTATACCGATCCAACGCCCCTTTCAACCGCCTGAGCCACGATGATCCGCACTGCCACCGACACCGATATCCCTACCCTGATGTGTATCCGGTCGGCCGTGCAGGAGAACCGGTTGAGTGATCCGTCGCGAGTGCCGGCCTCCGCCTATCAGGAATTCCTGGCTGTCAGCCGAATCTGGCTGTTCGAGGATGCGGGCGGCATCCATGGGTTTGCGGCGGCCGACCCGCGCGATGGCAGTATATGGGCTCTATTCACCGATCCCGCCGCCGAAGGCCGGGGCATTGGAAAGGCATTGCTGCCCTATGCGCTGAACGATTTGCGTGCCGCCGGCTGGCGGACGGCCAGCCTGTCCACGGGTCCCGGCACCCGCGCCGATGAATTCTACCGCCGCCAGGGCTGGACCCCGGACGGAATGACGGACGGTGGGGAACAGGGCTTCACGAAGGCGCTGTAGCACCCGTGGACCGGCGTGGTTTCAGGAACAGGCGTTTGCCCGGATAGTCGATGGTGACGTTCCAGCGGCGCAGGGCGGCGGCCCCGATGGTGCCGATGCTGCTACCCATTTCCAGGCTGCCCGGCGGGCTGTAGAGACTGGGCACATCGGGCATGGCGGCATCACCCGCGCGCAGCGTCACCGGCGCCCCTTCCCGCTGTTCCTCCAGCCCATTGATATAACAGGCCGTGCGCACCTTGCCGCCCGGTGGCGGCAGGATCAGGGCCGGATCGGTGCCGGCGCGCAGCAGCAGGGGTGTGTTCTTGCCAGTGTCGATATGGAACAGGCCATCAACCGGCATGCCATCCGGCAGGGTCACGCCGGCCCTTACATAGATATGCCCTTCCTTGAATTCCAGCGGAAGGATGGTGCCGCCATCAGGCGTCCAGACCTTGGGATCGTGCAGACGCAGGCGGTTCGCATCGAAATCCAGTTCCGCCACGTAATGGCGCAGCAGGTCGGCCCCGACGATACCGCGTATGCCCAACTGATCCAGCTTTTCACGGCAGGGCATGCTGTCGATGGGTACCGCCACCATGGGCAGGTCGCGCAGGGATACGGGCCCGAAATCAAGCGCGAAGCCAAAACGGAAGGAACCGACGGGGCTGGCCGGGCTGTCGCCCAGCTTCTGCGCGTCAGACAAATCCAGCCCCAGGGGCGCCGTTTCCGTCCCCGCCAGCAGCACGGAGACCGGGGCACCCGTATCCAGCGCGAAAAGCAGATCGGCCTTGCCGTTCACCGATCCGCGAAAGGTGATCAGGCCATTGCCGTCCTGGATGGACAGGTCGAGCGGCAGGGGGCCAGCCGGCAGGGCCACAGCCGCTTCCCGCGCCTGCTGGAACCGCATCGTATCCACCAGAAGGCAGCCCGGCAAAAGCGCCAGGGCCGCCACCATTATCCATCCGACATGCCGTCTCATGAATATCACCGCTCATTTTGAACAACGTTCTTTTCAGTTAACCATGATCGCGCCGCCGGACAATGTCGCTTCGCCCCATGCGCATGGGGCCAATTCGGTTGCCTGGGGTCCCCGCCCCTGGCTTCACAGCGCCCTGTCCGATAAGGTCGCGGCAGACCCGATTATGGATGTGGTGCGATGACGGACAATACCACCCGCCTTCTGGACATCATGGCGAAGCTACGCGACCCGGATGGCGGCTGCCCCTGGGATCTGGAGCAGGATTTCGCCACCATCGCCCCGCACACCATCGAAGAAGCCTATGAGGTGGCGGATGCCATCCAGTCGGGCGACATGATGGCCGTGAAGGATGAACTGGGCGATCTGCTGTTCCAGACTGTGTTCTATGCCCAGATGGGCAAGGAACGCGGCCTGTTCGATTTCGACTCCATTGCCGGCCATATCGCCGACAAGATGATCCGCCGCCATCCCCATGTTTTCGGTGAAGTGTCGGTCAATACCGCCGACGATCAGGTGAAACACTGGGAAGAACTGAAGGCGCGGGAACGGGCGGAAAAGGCGGCAGCCAGCGGTATTCCGCCCTCTGCCTTGGACGGCATCACGCCCGGCCTGCCGGCCCTGACGCGCGCCGTGAAGCTGCAAAAGCGGGCGGCCCGTGTCGGCTTCGACTGGACCCAGGCCGACGAGATCCTGGACAAGATCGAGGAAGAGATCGGGGAACTGCGGGCCGAGATCAAGGCGCGCCAGCAAGAGAAGGCACGAGTGCAGGACGAGCTGGGCGACCTGCTGTTCGCGCTGGTCAACCTCGCCCGCCGGCTGGAGATCGACCCGGAAACGGCCCTGCGTGGCACCAATTGCAAGTTCGACCGGCGGTTCCGCTTCGTCGAGCAGGCCCTTGGCAAACAAGGCAAAAAGCCGGAAACCTCGACCCTGGACGAGATGGAAGCGCTGTGGGTCGAGGCAAAGCAAACTGAACGCAAGTCGTGATCTTAAGGACCGGAGAACAGATGATGACCAACGTTCCCTACGCGCCCAAGGTGGTGATGATCACCGGCGCCACCGGTGCCTTCGGTGCCGCCTTCGCCCGGCGCTTCGCGGCGCTGGGCTCCAAACTGATCCTGACGGGCCGCGATCTTAGCAAGTTCAATGACTTGCTGGAGGATATCAACACACCAGTGCATCTGATGAAGTTCGATGTGCGTGACCGTAAGGCGGTGGAGGCGGAACTGGCCGCCCTGCCGGCGGAATTCCGAGATATCGATCTGCTGATCAACAATGCCGGTCTGGCGCTTGGGGCGGACCCCGCCTACAAGGCCGATCTGGATGATTGGGAGGTGATGATCGACACCAACGACAAGGCACTGGCCATCATTACGGGCCTGATCCTGCCCGGCATGGTGGAACGCCGCCACGGCCACATCATCAATATCAGCTCTACCGCCGGGTCCTACCCCTATCCAGGCGGCCATGTCTATTGCGCGTCAAAGGCTTTCGTGACGCAGTTCAGCCTGTCGCTGCGTGCCGATCTGATCGGTACCGGCGTGCGCGTCACCTGTGTTGAACCGGGCATGGTGCAGACGGATTTCAGCCTGGTGCGCTTCAAGGGCGATGCGGAGCGGGCATCCAAGGTCTATGCCGACACGGTGCCGTTGACGGCAGAAGATGTCGCCGAAACAGTGACTTGGACTGCAACCCTGCCGCCGCACTTCAATGTGAACCGCGTCGAAATCATGCCGACGACACAGGGGCCGGGGGCCCTGGCCGTGCACCGCACGCCGAAGTAACCTATCCCGGAAACACCAACCCGTGGATCGCAGCCCAGGTCGGTTGATCGGCGGCAAGCAGGATGCCGCCGGTCACATCGCCGGGATTGTATGGTTTGCGGTCCCATTTCGCGACATGGCCGCCAGCCTCTGCATAGGCCAGGGCTCCGGCAGCATGGTCCCAAGGCATAGTGCGGTTATAAAGCGCGAACTGCCCCTTGCCGGTCAGTAGGTTCAGATATTCGTGCGCGGCGCAGAACAGGCGGTAGGTGGAGGCGAAATGCGGACGCAGCGCCTCGATCCGCTTCTTCTCCTCCGGCGGGAAAAACTTGGTGGAGAGAGAGCCGCGCAGGCTGGGCACCGGGCCGCCGGGCAAGGCCCGCAGCTTTTCCCCCGCCATCCAGGCACCCTGCCCGATCTCGGCGATCACCATACGGTCGCCCATGGGATCATAAATCCAGCCGCCGACGGTTCGTCCGCCGACAGACAGGGCCAGCAGCACGCCGAAGACCGGTCGGCCATTGGCAAAATTGCTGGTCCCGTCCACAGGATCGATGATCCAAACCGGTTCATCGCCGGCATCAATGCGCGACAGGACGGTGGGATCAGCAGCGCACGCCTCTTCCCCTACCACCCGCGATCCCGGCAGCAGGTCGGGCAGACGGACGGTCAAGGCCCTCTCCGCCGCCTCATCCGCCACGGTCACCAGATCGCCCGGCCCCTTTTCCCGGATGTCAGCCTTGGACAGGCTGCGGAACCGGGGAACGATTTCGGTGGCCGCCACGTCACGGATGATGGCAGCCACCTTTTCGGGATCGGGAAGTTTCATGATGCCAGCGCCTGTTCACGCGCACGATAGGGGAAGCGGTCCTGGAACCGGGCTAGATCGGCGGGATCAAGCCCGACACGCAGGCGTGCGTGCGTCTCGTCATCCTGACGGTCCAGCACCTCGCCCTTGCCATAGAGCCAAGCGATGGCAGCACCGTCGCTGACCTCTATGTCGAACTCCACCACTTCGCGCCCTGCCACCATGCGGCGGTCGATGGCATCGAACAGCGTGTCCAATCCATCGCCGGTCAGGGCAGAAATGGCAATGCCGCCATTGCGCCGGGCCTGACGCAGCAGGGTCTGTTGATCTTCTTCGCCCAACCGGTCCAGCTTGTTCAGAACCTCCATCACCCGCTCGTCTGTATCGACCTCGATCCCCAGGCCCTTCAGGACGGACTCGACGTCGGCCTTTTGCGCCTCTGTATCGGGGTGCGAAACATCGCGGACATGCAGGATGATGTCGGCGCCCGTCACCTCTTCCAGCGTCGCGCG
>JAEMSB010000420.1 GCA_016463045.1 Niveispirillum sp. | reverse complement strand
CTGGGTGGGCGTGGCGGGCTGGTGGCCGGTGGATAGCGTGCGGCGGCGCTGGAGGCCTTGCGCCTGCGTCTTCTGGACCTCGTTGCGGGCCGCGTGGAATGGCGGTTGGCGGGGCGGCAGGAACAGGCCGCCCATCTGGCCCTGTCGGCGGAGGATCGCTTGCGCCGCGCCGATGACCGGCTGAACCGCTTGGAAAGCGGGTTGACCCTGTGGCAGGGGCTGGCGGCGACGGCGCTGCTGTCGGGCGGGGTAATCCTGTGTTCGGAACTGGTGGAACGCGGCCTGTTTGGCGGGCCCGCCGTGGCCTTGTTCCTGCTGGTGCTGCTGGGCATGATGGAACCGCTGGGGCCGCTGCGCCGGGGTGCCGTGGAACTGGGGCGCAGCCTGCGGGCCGTGCGGCGGGTTGGCGATGCGCTGTTGCAACCCCTGCCGGAACCGGCACTGTCGCCCGATACGCGGGATGTCACCCTGTCGGCCATCTGTTTCCGGCATGATGGCGCCCCGGCGCCATTGTTTGACGGGTTCAGCCTGTCCATTCCCGCCGGGCAGCATGTGGCCGTGATCGGCGACAGCGGGGCCGGCAAGTCCAGTCTTGTTGCACTCCTGACCGGGGAGGCAAGGCCCGCCGCCGGCAGCATCTCGGTTCCGCCCTGGGCCTTGTTGGGCCAGGATGCGGCCCTGTTTCAGGATAATGTGCGGGCCAATCTGCTTCTGGCCGATCCCGTCGCCGATGACACACGGCTGTGGGCGGTGCTAGAACAAGCGGGATTGGAACGAGTCGTGCGGGAGATGCCGGGCGGGCTGGATACGCCCTTGGGAGAGGGCGGTACGGGCCTGTCATCGGGACAGCGGCGGCGATTGGCCCTGGCCCGGTTTCTGTTGCAGGACAAGCCCTTATGGCTGCTGGACGAGGTGACGGAAGGCATCGACCTTTCTGTCGCAGCCACAATTTTGACAAATATCAAAGCATCGGCTGCCGGACGAACTATTCTGCTGATCACGCATCTGAGGCGTGAGGCGGCCCTGGCCGACCGGATCATCCGGTTGTCCCATGGCCGGGTGGTCATGGATCTGACGCGCGGCGACCCGGCCTTTGATCAGGCCCTGTCCACCCTGCGCCCTGACTGACGATCCTGTCCGACGCCCCGGAGGATGAAGCCCCGCCATCGGGACGGGGTTCGCGTTCAGGAGGCGCCGGTGGCTGCCGGCGACATGACGCATGGAGTTGGACATTGTCGGGCTGTCACGCCTGCAATTCGCACTGACCGCCCTTTACCATTTTCTGTTCGTGCCCCTGACCCTGGGCCTGTCGATCATCATTGCCATCATGGAAACGGTCTATGTGATGACCGACCGGCCCATCTGGCGCCAGATGACCAAGTTCTGGGGCAGCCTGTTTGGCATCAACTTCGTCCTGGGTGTGGCCACGGGCCTGACTATGGAGTTCCAGTTCGGGATGAACTGGTCTTACTACAGCCATTATGTCGGCGATATTTTCGGCGCACCGCTGGCCATTGAGGGCCTGATGGCCTTCTTTCTGGAAGCCACCTTCGTGGGCCTGTTCTTCTTTGGTTGGGACCGGATGAGCAAGGTGCAGCATCTGGCCGCTACCTGGGCCGTCGCCATCGGGTCGAACTTCTCCGCGCTCTGGATTCTCATCGCCAATGGCTGGATGCAGAACCCGGTCGGGGCCGTGTTCAACCCGGCAACCATGCGCATGGAGATCGAGGATTTCTATGCCGTGATCTTCAACCCCGTGGCGCAGGCCAAGTTCGTCCACACCGTCTCTGCCGGCTATGTCACGGCGGCAGTGTTCGTGCTGGGCGTGTCGGCCTTCTATCTGCTGAAGGGGCGGCATGTGACGCTGGCCAAACGGTCCATGGCGGTCGCCTGTTCCTTTGGTCTCCTATCGTCCCTGTCGGTTGTCGTGCTGGGCGATGAAAGCGGCTATCTGGCGACCGAGCATCAGAAGATGAAGCTGGCCGCTATTGAGGGCATGTGGGAGACGGAACCGGCCCCTGCCGCCTTCACCGCCATCGGCTTTCCCAATCAGGAAGCGCGGGAGACGCATCATGTGTTGCAGATCCCCTGGGCGCTGGGCCTGATCTCCACCCGTTCGCTGAATACCCAGGTGTTGGGCATCAATGATCTGGTCGCCCATGGCAAGGAACGGGTGGAAAGCGGGATCATCGCCTATGACGCCTTGCAGACCATCCGCGCTGCCAAGGGCGTGGACAAAGTGGCGCCTGAGGTGAAAACGGCGTTTGAGAACCATGGCCGCGATCTGGGCTATGCCTATCTCCTGAAACGCTATGTCGATGATCCGCGCCAGGCAACGGCGGAACAGATCGACAAGGCCGCCTGGGATCTTGTTCCGCAGGTGGCGCCCTTGTTCTGGTCCTTCCGCATCATGGTGGGGCTTGGCTTCTTCTTCATTGCGCTGATGGCTGCCTTCTTCTGGCAATCGGCGACGGGAAGGCTGGGGGAGCCGCGCTGGCTACTGAAACTGGCCGTGCTGGCTATCCCGCTGCCCTGGATCGCGGCGGAGTTGGGCTGGGTGGTGGCGGAGTTCGGGCGCCAACCCTGGATCATCGAAGGTGTGCTGCCGACAGCCATGGCGGTGTCCAGCCTGTCGGTCACCGACCTGCTGATCACCATCGCCGGCTTCACCCTGTTCTACAGCGTGCTGTTCGTTGTGGAGGTGAGTTTGATGGTTCGCGCCATCCGCAAGGGGCCGGAGCCAGATGATCATCCTGCCCCAGCCCCCTATGCCACTTTGCAAGCGGCGGAGTGACGATCATGATCCTGCATGAACTTCTGGATTATACGACGCTGCGCCTGATCTGGTGGGTGCTGCTGGGTGTGCTGCTGATCGGGTTCGCCGCGACGGACGGGTTCGACATGGGCACGGCCATTCTGCTGCCCTTCATCGGCAAGGATGATGTCGAACGTCGGACCATCATCAATGCCGTCGGCCCGGTATGGGAGGGCAATCAGGTCTGGTTCATCCTGGGCGGTGGCGCCATCTTCGCAGCCTGGCCGCCGCTTTATGCCGTGTCCTTCTCCGGCTTCTATCTGGCCATGTTCGTGGTGCTGGCTGCCCTGATCCTGCGGCCCGTCGCGTTCAAATACCGGTCGAAGCGGGATGATGTCCGCTGGCGCGCGGCCTGGGACTGGGCGCTGTTCGTCGGCGGGTTCGTGCCTGTGCTGATTTTCGGCGTGGCGGTGGGCAATGTGCTGCAGGGTGTGCCGTTCCGCCTGGATGGCGATCTGCGCGCCTTCTACGAAGGCTCGTTCTTCGGCCTGCTGAACCCGTTCGCCCTGCTCTGCGGTCTGCTGTCAGTGACGATGCTGGTCACGCACGGGGCGGCCTGGGTAGCGCTGAAGACGGCTGGCGCCGTGGCGGAACGGGCGCGTGCCGTGGGGTTGGTGACAGCCCTGCTGACGCCCGCCCTGTTCGCCCTGGCGGGCCTGTCGCTGTATCTCTGGGTCGATGGGTATCATATAACCAGTGCGGTGGTGACGGACGGCCCGTCCAACCCGCTGCTGAAGCAGGTGGCGGCGGCCCCAGCGCTGTGGTTTAGCAATTACGGGACCTATCCGTTCCTTCTGGCCGCCCCGGCGTTGGGGCTGGTGGGGCCGCTGCTGGTCTGGGCGGGGCTGAAGGCACGGGCGGAAGGAGCGACGCTGATCATTTCCGGCCTGTCGCTTTTGGGGATCATCGCCACCGTCGGTGTCTCGATGTTTCCCTTCATCCTGCCCAGTTCCATCGATCCGGTCAGCAGCTTGACGGTCTGGGACAGTTCATCCTCGCACCAGACCCTGTTCATCATGCTGGTCGTGACCTGCATCTTCCTGCCGCTCGTCCTGGCCTACACGGCCTGGGCCTATCGCATCCTGTGGGGCAAGGTCGATGCAGGAGCCATCCGTGCCGGCCAGGGCCACCATTACTGAGGAAAAGGAGAGCGCATCATGTGGTATTTCGCCTGGATGCTGGGCCTGCCCCTGGCCGCCGCCTTCGCCGTCTTGAACGCCATGTGGTTCGAGATGCGCGAAGACGCCAAGGAGCAGGGACGCCGCTGATATCGGTGTGCCGGTGTGGGGCAGCGTCGAACGTTGCCTCACGCCAGCGTGCGCCGCTGGTGCCAGACACGATTCGTGACGGCATTTGCGATGACGTTATCGTGTTTAAAAGGAGTAGATGGAGTCTCAGCCCAGAAACAACAACTGGCGACCCAAAGGCCGCCACGTTATTTGTTCTGATCAATATTTGATCAGTAACAAACTGGAATTGAGTGATTTTCAGGAAGTTCGAAGTGGTGCCCAGGGACGGAATCGAACCGCCGACACGGGGATTTTCAATCCCCTGCTCTACCGACTGA
>JAEMSB010000033.1:13858-16555 GCA_016463045.1 Niveispirillum sp. | reverse complement strand
GGGAAAGAGAGAGGCCCGACAGGGTCTGATAGAACTCGTGCCGCACCGGAATGCTGTCGGTGGACAGCAGCAGCGCCGCCCCCCGCGCCAGGAACATGGCCGTCAGGGTGACGATGAAGGGCGGGGCCTTCAGCCAGTGGATGGCCGCCCCCACGCCGCACCCGAACGTAGCCCCCCCAACCAGCACGATGGTGAAGGAGACCAGCGGGTGCAGGCCCGCCCCCTCGATCATTACCGCTAGTGCCACCGTGGTGAAGCCCATCACGGCCCCCACCGACAGGTCGATGCCGCCCGACAGGATGACGAACGTCATGCCGACCGCCAGCACGCCCAGAAAGGCATTGTCGGTCAGAAGGTTGCCGATCACACGGGCGCTCAGCATCGACGGATACTGGATGGCGCAGACGGCGTAGAGCAGGATGAAGACGCCCAGCGTGGCCAGGAAGGGAAGGGTGCGGGCATTGATGCGCATCATGCCGTTCCCTTTCTTGTCAGACGGGCCGTCAGGCGTGCGATGGCCGGCTGGCAGGCGGGCGACTGCACCACCAGGACCAGGGCGATCACCAGCGCCATCAGCAGCAGGTTCAGTTCCGGGGGCAGGCCGGAACGCAGGATGCAGGTCCGCATGCCCTGTAAGATAATGGCGCCCAGCACCGATAGGCCGATGCTGAACCGCCCGCCATAAAGGCTGGTCCCGCCGATGACGACGGCCAGGATAGCATCCAGTTCCAGCCACAGGCCGGCATTATTGGCATCCGCACCCCGGATATCGGCGGCGGCGATCAGCCCGGCCAGCGCCGCCATCAGCCCCGACCAGACATAGACGCCGATCAGTATACCGGGCGCCGGCACACCGGCCAGACGGGCGGCCCGCGGGCTGGTCCCCACGGCCTCAATGAATAGTCCCAGCGCCGTTGCACGCACCAGCAGGCCCGTGATGATGGCAGCGGCCAGCGCGATCAGGACCGGCAGGGGCAGGCCCAGCAGGCTGGCCGAACTGACACCCGCCAGACCGTCATCGGTGAAGGTCAGGACGCGGCCTTCCGTAATCATCTGTGCGATGCCCCGCCCCGCCACCATCAGGATCAGGGTGGCGACAATGGGCTGCATGCGGAAAATCGTGACCAGGACGCCATTCCATAGGCCGCAGGCCAAGCCAGTTCCCAGTGCCGCCATTACTGCGACGGGCCAGGCATGGCCCGCATTCACTGTTGCCGCCGCGACAGCCCCCGCGATGGCCATCACCGCCCCCACCGACAGGTCGATCCCGCGCGTGGCAATGACGGGTGCCATGCCGACCGCCAGCAGCATGACGGGCGCACCGCGGTTCAGGATATCGATGATGCCGCCGAATAGCCGCCCGTCCACCAGCCGCAGTTCTAGAAAGCCCGGCGCCACCAGCACATTGGCCAGCAGAACCAGCGCTAGAAGGGCGAGGCGGGAGCGGGAGGCCAGGAACCATCCTTTCATGCCGCTTGCTCCGGGGTCGGGACATCCACCGGCGTCACGATGGCGTCGATGATGGCCGACGGCGTTACATCCCCGCCCGTCAGCATGCCGGCCTGACGGCGTTCACGCATCACCATGACCCGGTCGGCATAGGCGGCGACCTCTTCCACCTCTGAGGAGATGACGTAAAGCGCCATGCCCTCGTCCCGCAGTTTTTCCAGCAACAGGATGATCTCCGCATGCGCGCCGACATCGATGCCGCGCGTCGGTTCGTCCAGAATCAGCAGGCGCGGCTTGGTCGCCAGCCAGCGGGCCAGCAGCGCCTTCTGCTGATTGCCGCCCGACAGAAGCTGGATGGGTTTCTCCGCGTCCGGCGTGCGGATATTCAGCAGCTTGATATAGGTGTCGGCCAGTTCCCGCTGCCGCGCCAGGGGCAGCCGCCGGACCCAACCCAGGCGGGCCTGCAGGGCCAGCACGATGTTTTCCCGGATCGACAGGTCGGGCACGATACCGTCCAGCTTTCGATCCTCTGGGCAGAAGCCGAACCCTAAGCGGATGGCATCACGCGGGCCGCGCAGCGTGACCGCCGCCCCATCCACAATGATCTCGCCCGCATCGGCCCGTTCCGCCCCGAACAGCAGCAGCGCCGTCTCCGTCCGGCCCGACCCCAGCAGGCCGGCCACGCCCAGCACCTCACCCTGCCGTATCTCCGCACTGAACGGTGCCACCAGATGCCGTTTGCCCAGGCCCTTTACGGTCACGAACGGTGCACCCGGTTCACGCGCGGCATGGCGCTGCAAATGGCTGTCGCCGCTGGGCAGCTTACCCAGCATCATGGCGACAAGGTCCATACGTGGCAGTGCCGCCGTCAGCCGTTCACCCACCAGCTTTCCGCCGCGCAGGACGGTGATGCGGTGGGTGACTTCGTAGACCTGATCCAGGAAATGGGTGACGAACAGCACTGCCATGCCCGACGCCGCCAGTTCGCGCATCAGGCGGAACAAAACCGCCACCTCCGCACTGTCCAGGCTGGCCGTCGGCTCATCCAGGATCAGGACACGCGCCGACATATCGACGGCACGCGCAATGGCGATCAATTGCTGGACCGCCGTGGAAAAGGCCGACAGCGGCTGTGCCGGGTCAATGGACAGGCCAAAGCGCGACAGCAATATCGCCGCCTCACGCCGCATCCGTGCCCTCTCCACCAGACCGAACCGCGTCGGCTCCCGCCCCAGATAGATATTCTCC
>JAEMSB010000033.1:12940-13848 GCA_016463045.1 Niveispirillum sp. | reverse complement strand
CCGCCACCGACAGGTTGGGCAGCAGGGTGATCTCCTGATAGACGGCGACGATGCCATTGGCCGCCGCATCGGCGGGGCTTCTGGGCCGCACCTCCCGCCCATCCAGATGGATGGACCCGGCTTCGACAGGTTGCGCGCCCGTCAGCAGGTTGATCAGGGTGGATTTGCCGGCCCCGTTTTCACCCAGCAGTGCATGGATTTCCCCGGCGCGCAGGGTCAGATCCACCCCGTCCAAGGCCCGCACACCCGGATAGGTGCGCGTCAGCCCGCGTGCAGACAGCAGCATCGCCGCCGTATCGGTCATCAGTACAGGTCCTTGCGCCGCTCATACTCCGCCGCTGCCGTGTCGGGCAGGTACAGGGTGGACGGCGTCTGCACCCATTTCGGCGGCTGCGTCCCGTCCTTCTTGTACGCGGCCAGCAGGTCATAGGCACGGCTGGCCATGTCGGGCGTCAGTTCGACAGTGGCGTTGGCGTCGCCGTCGGCCATGGCCTTGAAAATGTCGGGCACGGCGTCGATGGACACGGCCAGGATGTCGCTACCCGGCTTCAGACCGGCTTCCTTCATGGCCTGGATAGCCCCGATCATCATATCGTCATTATGGGCGTAGACGGCGCAGATGCTGCCCGGCGCTTCGGCCTTGATGAAGCCTTCCATCACCTCCTTGCCCTTGGCGCGGGTGAATTCGCCGGACTGGGTGCGGACGATCTGCACATTGGCGGCGGTGGAGATGCCTTCCTCGAACCCCTTCTTGCGGTTGGCGACCAGCGATGCACCGATGGTGCCCTGGATTTCCACGACGCGGCAGTCCCGACCCGCCAGCGTCGAAACCAGCCAGCGGCCCGCCACACGCCCTTCCTCCCCTGTGTCAGAGGTGACAGCGGACAGGTACAGGCTGGCATCTGCGG
>JAEMSB010000033.1:0-12930 GCA_016463045.1 Niveispirillum sp. | reverse complement strand
GATTCCGACCCGATCTGCGAAAAGCCGATGGTCAGGGCGCCGCCGGCCTTGCCGGCATCCGCCGCCTTGTCCGCCCCGCCCTTGTCGCCGCAGCCCGTCATGGCGGCCAGCATCAACGCCACGGCCCCATATTTCGCGAAAGCCTTCATCGCAACCCTCTGTCGTTTCCATCCCCGGACCGGGCACCGCCTTCTTGCCGGGGCTGCCCTGCCATTTCATGCTAGGAAAAAATGATTAGTATTATTATATCATTTAGTCCAGCGCCAAATGCCATATCCTGGCGGCGTGGTGCATGACCTGAGACAGAATATACCAAATCCCAAGGAGTGAGCGCGATGGCGTGGCGTCTGACGCAGTTTGTGGACAAGCAGGGCAAGCGGGCCGTGGCCCTGCGCCAGGATGATGCGCCGGCCCGTCGCCTGACCGGTGCCGCCACCACCTATGAACTGGCGCAGCAGGCCATCGCGGCGGGTCTTTCCCTGCTGTCGCTGGCCCAGGCCCAGGCGACGGGGGACCCAGTTGATCTGGCCGCCGCCCTGGCCGATGGCCGGGTTCTACCGCCGCTGGACCACCCGGATGCGGCCCACCTGCTGGTGGCCGGGACGGGCCTGACGCATCTTGGTTCCGCCGAGGGGCGGGACAAGATGCATCGCGATCTGGCCGATCCTGCCAAGCAGACCGACAGCATGCGCATGTTCCGCATGGGCCTGGATGGTGGCAAGCCGGCACCCGGACAGGTCGGCGTGCAGCCGGAATGGTTCTACAAGGGCGATGGCTCCATCCTGGCGCATCCCGATGGCGATCTTGTCTCCCCCTTCTTCGCCCTGGATGGCGGGGAGGAGCCGGAGATCGCAGGCCTTTATATCGTGGGGCCGGATGGCAGCGTCTTCCGCCTGGGCTACGCCCTGGGCAACGAGTTTTCGGACCATGTGACGGAACGTCAGAACTATCTCTATCTGGCGCATTCCAAGCTGCGCGTCTGCGCTATCGGCCCGGAACTGCTACTGGGTGATCTGCCCGCCGATATCCGTGGCACGACGCGCATCGTGCGCGACGGCAAGACCGTTTGGGAAAAGCCGTTCTTGTCCGGGGAGGCCAACATGTCTCACAGCCTGTCGAACCTGGAATATCATCATTTCAAGTATGATGGGTTCCGCCGGCCCGGCGATGCGCATGTGCATTATTTCGGTACTGCCACCCTGTCCTTCAGCGACGGTTTCACCACCCAGCCCGGCGATGTGTTCGAGGTGGAGGCAGCCCCCTTCGGCCTACCGCTGCGCAATCGTCTGGCCCAGGCGACACCGGTTCCGGTGGTTGTGAAGGGGTTGTAAGGTTTGAAGAACGGGGCGGCCCCGATCTGGGCCGCCCCGTTTTCTTTACTTCACCACCAGCACCACCACCGACTTGGCCGGCAGGGTCACCGACAGGGTGGACCCGGTCAGCGTTGCCCCGGTGAACGAAGCCGGTTTCACTGCGTCCGGCTGGGCAAAGCTGTTATGGGCGTTCATGGCCGGGGCCGTCAGGATGCGGCCTGATACGCCCGCCGCCGTCACGCCATCCAGGCTGACCGTGACCGGCACCACCTCATTGGGGTTGATGTTGGTCAGGGCTACCAGCACACTGCCATCCTTGGCACGGGCGGCAGAGGCGCTGATTGCCGGCAGACTGCGTTCGGCGTAGCTGTATTTGGGACCCGCCACGGTCACCGGAAACTGCGTTGCACCCTGGAAATCCTTATACATGTCAAAGACATGATAGGTGGGGGTCAGGAGCATCTTCGGCCCGTCGGTCAGGATCAGGGCCTGCAGCACATTGACCATCTGCGCGATGTTGGCCATGCGCACACGTTCGCCATGCTTGTGGAAGATGTTCAGGTTGATCGCCGCCGTCACGGCATCGCGCAGCGTGTTCTGCTGCTCCAGGAAGCCAGGATTGGTGCCGGGTGTGGGGTCGAACCAGTTGCCCCATTCATCGACGACCAGGGCCACCTTCTTCTTTGGGTCATACTTGTCCATGACCGCGCTGTGCTTGGTCAGCAGATCATCCATCTGCGTGGCCGTCACCATCAGCGCAAACCAGTCGCTTTCCCCGAATTCCGTGGCCGATCCCTTTTCCTTCCAGGTGCCGCGTGTGGGCCGACCGAAGGAGGGCAGGGCATAGTGATGCAGGCTGATGGCGTCGATCATGTTGGCCGACCCGGCCATGACGACATCAGTCCATTTCAGATCGTCGGAATTGCCGCCGCTGGCGATGATCTTGGTCGGCTGTCCGGGGGCGGGCTTGATGAAGGTGCGGATCTGGCGCAGCTGGTCGGTATAGAATTCCGGTCGCATATTGCCGCCGCAGCCCCAGGTCTCGTTCCCGATGGCGAACCAGTCCAGCGTCCAGGGCTTGTCACGGCCATTGGCCCGGCGCGTTTGGGCCAGGGTGGATTTGGACGGGTTGGTCATATATTCGACCCAGTCCGCCATTTCGCGCGCCGACCCGGTGCCGATATTGCCATTCACATAGGTCTTGGCCCCGACCAGTTCGGAGAAATCCATGAATTCATGGGTGCCGAACTCGTTGGTTTCGGCGACACCGCCCCAGTTGGTGTTGACGCCCACGGGCCGTTTGGCGCGGGGGCCGATACCGTCGCGCCAGTGATATTCATCGGCAAAGCAGCCGCCGGGCCAGCGGATCAGCGGCACGCGGATGGCCTTCAGCGCGTCGAGCACATCCTTGCGATAGCCTCGGACATTGGGGATGGATGACTTTTCTCCGACCCAGATGCCTTCATAGATCAGGCGGCCCAGATGTTCGGCGAACTGGCCCTGGATTTCCGGCGCCAGGACGGGGCCGGGCTGTGCGCCATTGACGGTGACCTTGGCATCCTGGCCAAAGGCCGGAACGGCGGTCAGCAGGCCCAGGCACAGGGCCAGGCTGCGATGCAAACCCTTCATGCGTATTTCCTCCCCCGCATGTTTCCGATTTTTCCAACGGGGGCGCATGCTACCCGAATTTAAGGGTAGGATCATCATATAATATGATTATTGAGATGATTGATGGCGGCTACATCAACCCTGCACTCTTGAAGCTCACATACTTTCCACCCTTGCCGATGATGACATGGTCATGGATCACCACACCCAGCGCCGTTGCGGCGGCAACGATCTGCTTTGTCATGTCGATATCGGCACGGCTGGGCGTGGGGTCACCGCTAGGATGGTTATGGACCAGGATGACGGCACTGGCGCCCAGTTCAAGGGCGCGGCGCACCACCTCCCGCGGGTAGACCGGCGTATGGTCGATGGTGCCACGCTGCTGCACCTCGTCCGCGATCAGGGTGTTCTTGCGGTCCAGGAACAGCAGGCGGAACTGTTCCACCGGTTCATGCGCCATGGCCCCAGCGCAGTAATCCAGCAGTTTCTGCCAGGATGACAGGATGGGCTGCCCCATCACCTGCTGGCGCGCCATACGCAGGCCGATGGCCCCGACCACGCGGATATGGGCGATGGTGGCGTCGGAGAAGTTGAAACGGTTGCGCAGCGCCTCTGCCGATGCCTGGGTTACGGCCCACAGGCTGCCGAACGCTGTCATCAGCTCCTTCGCAAGCGGCTTCACATCGCGTCTGGGGATGGCCTGGAACAGCAGCAGTTCCAGCAGTTCGTAATCCTGCAGCGCATCGGGTCCCGAAGCGATGAAACGCTGACGCAGCCGGTCGCGGTGGCCATGATAATGCGGCGTTTCCTCCGCCGGTTCCGGTTTGGCCGCCGCAGCCGGCTTCACGGGGGCGGGTTTGCCGGCCAGCAAGGCGGCCAGCAGGTCATCGTCGGGCGGCGGCGATTTTACCGCCGCCTCATCCATCCGTGTCGCCTTCGCCGTGCGCTTCACCGCCATCCCGCCACACCCATGATGTGTAAGACCATCATCGCCCACTTTCCTACAAGTGTAACAGCGGTGATGATGGGATGCCAGACGGGAAGCGGAACAAGATGAAAACACCAAAGAAGACGAATGTGTCTCGTCTTCTTTGGTTGGCGCGCTGAGCGCCCGCGCGCCCATGCGCGCGCAAGCCAAGCGTCCGGATGGACGCGCCGGCGATTGGGGGCCCTGATCATGCCTTCATGATCAGGGCGGCCCGCATCAGGCGTAAGGCGGCTTGGTGTAACCGGCAGGCGACAGGGTGAAAATCTCGAACCCGTCCTTGGTGACGCCGATCGAGTGTTCGAACTGTGCCGACAGGCTCTTGTCCCGCGTCACGGCGGTCCAGCCATCGGACAGTACCTTCACCTCATACCGACCGGCATTGATCATCGGCTCGATGGTGAAGAACATGCCTTCCTCCAGCACGGCACCCCGGCCCTTCTGGCCGTAATGCAGCACCGACGGCGCATCATGAAACACACGGCCCAGGCCATGGCCACAGAAATCGCGAACCACCGAGAACCGGAAGCTTTCGGCATAGGACTGGATGGCATGGCCAATATCGCCCAGCGTCGCTCCCGGCTTCACCACCGAAATGCCGCGCATCAGCGCCTCATAGGTGACATCGACCAAGCGCTTGGCCTTCACGCCGACATCGCCCACCATGTACATGCGCGATGTGTCGCCGAACCAGCCATCGACGATGACGGTGACGTCGATATTGGCGATGTCGCCATTGACCAGACGCTTGGGCCCCGGAATGCCATGGCAGACGACATGGTTGATGGAGATGCAGGAGGCCTTGGTATAGCCCTTGTACCCAACAGTGGCCGAGGTGCCGCCATTGGCCTCCACAAAGGCTAGGATCTTGTCGTCCAGTTCTTCCGTAACGGCACCGGGAACGACGAAGGGCGTGATGTAATCAAGCGTGGCGGCGGCCAGACGGCCAGCCTTGCGCATGCCTTCGAAATCCTCGGGCTTGTGCAGCTTGATGGAGCGCTTGTCTTCGTATTCGTCGGCGAGTTCGGCCTGGGTCATCGGTATCGGTACTTTCAGGAAACGGAATTCACGGTTCAGCCGGGCACCTTACACGAACCGGTGCCCGGGTCGCAAATCCGGCGTCCCAATGCCTGGGACCTGCATCAAGCATGGATCGGGGGCGCTTCACGCCTTGCCATGGCGGCATTGCGTACCCACCCCCTGCCATGTTGGCGCGTGATGCGCTATGGTCGCTTCCACCATGAATGAAGACGATCTGATCCTTCCGCCGCCGCCGGCACCCCCGCCCCCTTGCGCCACCTGCGGCAAGCCCGAAGATTTGTGCCTGTGCGCCGCCCTGGTGCCGGAACGCACGCGCCTGCAATTGCTGGTGCTGATGCATCCGCAGGAACAGGATGTCGAACTGGGTACCGCCCGCCTGCTGACCGGGCAGATTGAAAACAGCGTGCTGAAGATCGGCCTGTCCTGGCCGTCGCTGTCCAAGGCATTGGGCCGGCAGGTGGATGCCAAGCGCTGGGGCGTGCTGTTCATGGGCAGCAAAGAGGAAGTGGCCAAGGTGCCGCGCGGCGGGATCGCCGTGTTCGGGCGCAAGGATGTGGCGCCTGACAGCGACCTGATTCTGTCCGACCTGGAAGGTATCGTCCTGATTGACGGTACCTGGGCACAGGCCAAGACCCTTTGGTGGCGCAACGCCTGGATGTTGAAGCTGCGCCGTATCGTGATCCACCCCGATTTCCGCTCGGCTTACGGCAATGTCCGCAAGGAACCGCGCAAGGAAAGCGTCTCCACGCTGGAAGCGGGCGCCTTCGTCTATGGCAAGCTGGAAGGCGATCCGGGCCTGCAGGAACGGCTGTTGAAGCCGTTTGACGAGTTGCTGTCCCGCTGGCGCAAGCATAAGCGCCGGCCGGTGAAGCCGGGCCTGCCGCCGCCGGTGTGAGCCTTCTTTAAGACGCGGGCCGATATCTCCGCCCGCGTCACCCCGGCCCAAAGAATGTATAGGACAGCCCGACCAGGGCAAAGATCAGCAGCCAGACCACAATCTGGGGCAACAGGCCCTGGCGCGGGAACCGCGCGCCGCGCAGCACCAGGATCAATACCAGGACGGAGGAGATAAGGGCCAGGATCTGGTTCTCTGTCATTCCTTCGATATGGGCCGTGCCCATCGCCGCCGCAAGGGCTGGCACGTTGCTTGCTGATTACCCCGTACCCTTCCCCGCGCGGGCGGGGTGTCCGGGACAAAGGCATGCGGGAAAAACCGCCGGACGCCAAGGGTAACCGCTTCTTTCCGCTGCCTGGGTGCCGGCAAAGCCTGCCCAGGGGCATGGGCAAATTTTGCCTGGTGATGGGAAGGATCGTTCCATGGATATCCAGGGATCAAGCAGTAGCAACCGTGTCCGCTGGCAACCAGCCGCCGGTGCAGCGGGCACGTCCGGCGTGTCGGGCAGCAAGGCCGGATCGGTCGATGCCGGGGAGAAGCTGGGCCTCCACGGCGCACCCACGGGTGAGACCATGCAGGTGGGCGGCCTGACGGCCACCAACAATTCCATGGTGGAGGGGCTGCCCACGCTGGAACTGCCCAGCCGTGAAAGTGTGGCCGCCGATACGCAGAAGGTGGGGGACGAGTTGCGCATGGTGCTGGCTATGGCCGGCATCAAGAGCGAGCCGCCGTTGGCCTTCCGCGTTGACACATCCGGCACTGTAAAGGTCGATGGCGACGATCCGCGCGCGGCAGAGGTGAACAAGGTCCTGTCGCGGGAACCGGAGCTGCAGAACCGCCTGCGCAAGCTGGTGGGTGACGCGCAGATGATGGAACATGCCGACGCGGTGGAGGGCTATTACAGCCAGGTCAATGCCGGCGCCGACGCGGAAGCTGCGTCCAAGCGTCTGGTGGCGGCGGGCCAGAAGATCAGCGGGGCCACGGGTTTCACACTGGATGGTGATGGCAAACTGTCCCTTGAATGCGCTGGCATGGGCAAGGAACTGATGCCACCGGAACCGACGCAGGTGTCGGACGAGGAAAAGATGTGGCGCGAAATGATGCGCCTGACCGACCGCACCCGCCGCACGGGCGTCGTCGCCGCCGCCCAGGATGCCGAAGCCGCCGAAAAGAAAGACCGCGACCATCGGGAAAGCAACGGCGGCAAGCCCTCCGATCAGCCCAACCTAGCGCAGGGCAGCAACAGCGCCGCGAAGGCGGCGGCCTGATCAGGCATCGGGGGTGGGGCGGTCGTCCAGGATCAGTTGCAGGAATGCCAGATCCAGCCAACGCCCGAACTTCATCCCCACCTGCGGCATCAGGCCGGTACGCTCGAAGCCTAAGGTTTCATGCAGCGCGATGGAGCCCTGGTTTCCCGCCTCGATGGCTGCCACCATCACATGCTTGCCGATGGAGCGCGCCCGCGCGATCAATGCCCGCATCAACGCCTTGCCGATTCCGCCGCCACGCCGGTCGCTCCGGACATAGACGGAATGTTCCACCGTGTGCCGGTAGCCATCGAACGCCCGCCAATCCCCGAACGACGCGTAACCCAGGACAGTACCGTCCCCATCCACCGCTACCAGCACCGGATAGCCCAGCCGCCGCCGGTCCGCCATCCAGCCCACCCGGTTGGCCGCATCCACTTGTACCTCGTTCCAGATGGCCGTCGTGTTGACCACCGCATCATTATAGATGGCGGCGATGGCCGGGGCGTCGGCATCAACGGCGTCGCGGATCTGCATGCGGTGCGTCCTTCAACAAGCGGCGATAACTGCTGCCATGACGGGTTCGGGGGTGGGGTATACCTGGAATAGCGTGTGATCGTCATCTGACGGACAACCACACGCTTGCCATCCCGCCCTACCTTCGGCTAGTTTCCCCATCCCTATAAGGGCTCGCTTGGCGGAATGGTAGACGCCACAGACTTAAAATCTGTTGTCCTCCGGGGCGTACCGGTTCGAGTCCGGTAGCGAGCACCAAATTTCCTTTCACACATCACCCCCGATGCCCCGCCGGCAACCCATGCGGCTTGTCCGTTCGATCCCGTTATAACGATCCCGGCATAACGGGCGGCCCCTTCAGTATATTACTGTTATGCTCCCCCTTCCTATGATGAGCGCACATGGAGGAGCAGACCGCGACGTGAAGAAAATTCGTCGATCCCTGGGCGGAAGGGCCGGTACCGTAAGGTTTACCGGCAGCAAGCACACCATGGTGCGCAGTTGAAAACACTGCCCGCCGGGACCGGCATGATGCACAACATTCGAGACCGCCTCCAGGGACTGTCCCTCGGGCCGGACCGATCTTACCTGCACCTGATCCCCGCCCAACGGGTGAGGCGGGGTACGCGGTCCTTCGGTCCCACCGGGCCGGCCCTCCATGCGGATAAAAACCGAATGGAACAGGGGGTCTCGAACATGACCAAATCTCAACTGACGCTGCGCGCCGTGCTTCTGGCTGGTGCCGCCCTTGCCACCGCCATGCCGGCGCTGTCGCAGGAACTGATGCTGGAAGAGATTGTTGTGACGGCGCGCAAGCGGGCGGAAAGCCTGCAGGATGCCGCCGTCTCCGTCAGCGCCTTCACTGCCGAAGGGCTGGAACGTGCCGGCATTGGCGATGTGCTGGAGGTGGTGAACCGCGTGCCCGGCTTCACCATGAATGCCGACAACGCGACGGAGCCGAACATCTTCATGCGCGGCATCGGCACCGACATTGAAAGTGCGGCCAGCAGCCCCGCCGTCGGCTTCTTCCTGGACGATGTCTATCTGTCCCGCGCCCAGGGCACCAATCTGGAACTGTTTGATTTCGAACGGATCGAGGTGGTGCGCGGACCGCAGGGCACGCTCTATGGCAAGAACGTCGTGGGCGGTGCCGTCAATTTCATCACCAAACAGCCGACCGAGGATCAGGATACGGTGGCCGAGGTGTCGGTCGGCAATTACAGCTTCCTGCAATTCCGGGGCGCCACCGGCGGCGCGCTCGCCGACAATGTCTACGGTCGCATCGCCTTTTCGGCGCGGGGCCGCGACGGCTTTGCCTATAATACCTTCACCAAGAATGATGTGGAGGACCTGTCCTCCATGGGCGTGAAGGGTGCGCTGCGCCTTATCGCATCCGAACAGTTGGAGGTGACGGCATCGGCCGATTTCTCCCGTCGGCGCAGCGACGGCCGCTGGATCGACATGGTCATCCCGTCGGCCCACAATGTGCCCTTCAAGAACCCCGACCCGCGCAAAGGCCCCAACAATACCGACGGTCGTCAGCATTCCGACGTGGGCGGCGGCAGCATCAAGGCGGTCTGGAGCCTGGAAAACGGCTCCATCACCTCGCTGACCGGCTATCGCGACGCGGCGTTCGAGGACAAGAACAATGATGCCGGGTCCTATCTGGACATGGACAAGCTGCTGCGCGATGCCAATGGCCGTATCCAGTTCGGCAAGATCGACCGGTCGAAGTTCAATGATGATTTCTACATCAATGCCAAAACCGAGGATGTGAAGACCCTCAGCCAGGAGTTCCGCTACAGCTCCGACTTTGACGGTCCGTTCAATGTCATGGCCGGTGTTTTCTATATGGGCGAGGATATCGACCGTAACGAAGATGCCGATTACATCTTCGTCGATTACTTCGCGCAAGGGCGGGAGACGGCCCGCACCACCGCCAAGGGCGACACATGGTCGGCCTTTGTCGAAGGCACCTGGGCCGTGACCGACACGCTGAAAGCCATCGGCGGTGTGCGTTATACCAAGGATATCAAGAAGTTCACAGTGGCCCGCGCCGCATTCGGTGACTTCCTGGGTCAGGATTTCGAGGATGCGCAGGGTCGGCCCACCACGGCCTTCACGGCGGGCGACAAGCACACCTGGTCGGCCTGGACCCCCAGCGCCACCCTGCAATGGAAGACCAGCGACGATGTCATGCTCTATGCCACCGTTGCCAAGGGCTTCAAGAGCGGCGGCTGGAACGGGGAGAATGCCAACAACCCGACCGAAGCCGCCGTTCCCTATGATCCCGAATTCGCCTGGAACTATGAAACGGGCATCAAGTCGCAATGGCTGGACAATCGCCTGCGCCTGAACCTGACTGGCTTTGTCGCGGACTATAAGGACCTGCAGACGCAGCAATATGTGATCTTCAGTAGCTCCCTGCCGCCCGACAATGTCATCGCCAATGCCGGCAAGGCACGGGTGAAGGGTCTGGAACTGGAATTGCTGGCGGTGCCGGTGGAGGGGCTGACCCTGTCGGGTTCCTATGCTCTGATGGATGGCAAGATCACGGGCGACCTGATCAGCACGGCGCTGCGCTATGATCCGTCCTGCTTCTGCTCCAAGCCGGTGCCCACCAACCTGAAGGGCAACAAGCTACGCCGCACGCCCAAACATTCCCTGTCGGCGGGCGCGCAGTATGAGTTCCCGGTGAATGACAAGGTCAATGGCCTGATCCGCGCGGATTACAGCTGGACCGACGGTTACTTCTTCGAGAACGAGAACAGCGACCGCACCTGGAACCCGTCCTATGGCCTGATCGATGCCGGTATCGGCGTCGTGGCCGATGACGGGGCGTGGGAACTGATGCTGTGGGGCAAGAACCTGACGGACAAGCTGTATACGGCCGGCAAGACCGACGTGATCGGCTCCGTCCTGGCCTCCTACGCCCCGCCGCGCACCTATGGCGTCACGCTGAAAGTGAAGTTCTAAGCCAACGGAGGCCACATGGCACGGGTCGGGATCATCGGGTTCGGGTTTGTGGGCAGCGGGCTTTACCGCTGGCTGACCGGACAGCCCGACCGGTATCAGGTGGCCTTCGTCCATGCCCGTGACCCGGACAGGCTGGGCGATGTGCCGGCGGAACTGCGGCTGGCGGACCTGTCCGCCGCCCCGCCCGCCGATCTGGTGGTGGAGGCGGCGCATCCCGCCATCACAGCCCAGTTCGGCGCCAGCCTTCTGTCGCGGTCGGATTACATGCCCCTGTCGGTGTCGGCCCTGGCCGATGATGAGTTGCGGGCAAGGCTGCTGGCCGTTGCCTCGGCCTATGGTCACCGGCTGCTGATCCCGCATGGGGCCATGGTCGGTGTCGACAGCCTGTTCGAATGGCGCCGGCAATGGCGCGACGTCACCATCACCTTCCGCAAGCCGCCGGCCAGCATCGAACCCGTGGCGGGTGCGGTGGCGGCGGGTGGGGAGCAGATCCTGTTCGACGGGCCGGTGCGGGAGATTGCCCGACGCTTTCCCCGCAATGTCAACGCTATGGTCACCTGCGCCCTGGCCACCGTGGGCCTGGACCGCTGCCGTGGGCGCATGATCTCCGATCCGACCGCCACGCAGCTGATGCTGCAACTGGAAGCCATCGGCAGTGACGGGTCGCGCCTGTTCATCGAACGGCAGCAGCCGGCGGCGGGCGTTTCGGGCAGCGAGATGTTCGCCTCCCTCTGCCGGTCCGTCGAACTGGCCCTGCGCCCCAAACAGGCGATGGAGTTCGTGTGATGATCCCGTTCAGCTTCTTCACGGGCATCGCCTTTCCGGCCACGGTGTTCATCATCATGGTGGGGATGGGTTTGGCCCTGACGGGGGCGGATTTCCGCCTGCTGGGCCGGGCGCCAAGGGCGGTGCTGGTGGGGCTGTCGGCGCAACTGATCCTGCTGCCGCTGCTGGCCCTGGCCCTGGCCAGCTTGCTGCCCGTCGATCCGCTGGTGAAGGCGGGATTGATGCTGATGGCGGCAGCACCCGGTGGGGTCACGTCGAATGCCATCACCCTGGCGGCGCGGGCCGATGTGGCGCTTGCGGTGGCGCTGACTGCCCTGTCCAGTCTGCTGGTCTGCATCACCCTGCCTTTCTGGTCGGGTCTGGCGCTGGACCTGTTCCTGGCGCGCGACGGGCGCATGCGCCTGTCGCCGCTGGAGGCCGGCCTGTCACTTGCCCTGGCCACCGTTCTGCCGGTGATGATCGGCATGGCGGTGCGGCGCTTCCAGCCCGCCCTGGCCCTGGCAATGCTGGCCCGGTTCCGCATGGTAGCGGTGGGCCTGATCCTGTTCATGTGCCTGACAACGACATTCTACAACCTGCATCACTTCACCGACCTGACCGTGGTGATGGAGAATGTGGGGGCGGCGGCGGCCCTGATGCTGACCGCCATGGTGGGGGCGGCACTCTATGCCCGGTTCTGGCGGTTGGGGGTTCAACAGCGGCTGACCATCACGATCGAGGTCGGCGTGCACAACATTGCGGTGGCCCTTCTGGCTGCCTTCACCCTGTTGGGAGACCCCACGGTGGCGCGGCTGCCACTGGCCTATGGTCTTCTGATGATCATCATGCCCTGGTTCTTCGTGGTGGCCGCGCGCCGCCGGATGGAGACCGACAAGGAGAGTGCGTCATGAAATCCGCCTTCCGCCTGTCCACCCTGTGCGCGGCCCTGGCCCTGATGACCGGTGCGGCGCTGGCCAGTGATGAACCGGCCAAGATCGATATCCGCGATCCGATCATTCAGCGCTGGTACGACATCACGCCCGACAAGATGCCGCCCATGCCGGCCCCCGGCACCTGGGGCATGGACAAGGCAACGGGTAGGTTTGTGCATCCCAAGGCGACGGAGGCCGTGCATGGCGCGCCCAGCTTTGACGGGCAGTTGAAGTACTGGGACCAGAAAGATTACGCGCTGAACATGAAGGTGGAGGCGTTCTACCCGCTTTCCGCCTCCCCCTATCATGAATGGCAGAACATCATCGATTTCGGCGACCGCCGGATCATGTATGTCTATAACCGCCGGCATCTGAAGGTGTTCGATATCACCGATCCGCGTGATGCCAAACTGCTGGCCACCAAGGGGTCGGACTGGGGCAAGGACGGGCCGACGCCCGAAAAGGACCCGTTCCCCGCCGGTGACGGTATCGGGGCCGCATCGATCCAATGGAACGCGGCGCTCAATAAATATGTGATGGTGCAATCGTTCGAGGTGTCGCGCATCGGCATCCTGGAGGATAAGCGCAGCCAGCCCGATAAGGTGGATGCCATCCGGCATGCGGGCCATCTGAAGGGCTTCAAGGTCTATGC
>JAEMSB010000419.1 GCA_016463045.1 Niveispirillum sp. | reverse complement strand
CACCCACCACCCCGAACAGGCCCGCCGCCTCCGCGCCCAGCCCGAAAGCCTCCAACCGGAAGGCCAGAGCCGTCCAGAACACCGTGAAGGAGGCGAACAGGCTGGCCTGCACCAGCGTTGCCATGCGCAACACATGTTCCCGCCGCCACAGATCGATCAGCGAGCGCATGATCGCGGCGTACCGGGGACGCGGCTCCGTGCGCGTCTCCGCCTCCTCTGGCAGGACCAGCACCATCAGCACCGCACCGAACAGGGCCAGCGGCACGCCCAGCCAGAACATCTCCCGCCATCCGGCATGGGCCGCGACGAAACCGGCCAGGGTCCGGCTGAACAGGATACCCGACAGCAACCCCGCCATCACGGTCCCCACCGTCGCCCCGCGCCGTTCCGGGCTGGACAGGCTGGCCGCCAGCGGCACGATCTGCTGCGCCACCGTCGCCATCGCCCCGACCAGCAGGGAGGACAGCGACAGCATCAGCGGCGATGGCGCCACCGCCGTTAGCGAAAGGGCCAGCGACAGCGCCATGAACTGTCCAATGATCAGCCAGCGCCGGGGCAACATGTCGCCCAGCGGCACCAGAAAGAACAGGCCCAGCGCATAGCCAAGCTGTGTGGCCGTGGAAACCGGTCCTGCCCCGCCCTGTCGCTGGAACTCCGCGCTGATCAGGCCCAGCATGGGCTGGTTGTAGTAAATGTTGGCAACGGCAAGCCCTGCCGCCGTTGCCATGCCGAACAGGGCGTCCTTGCCCATGGGGGCGGCGACGGTCTGCTGATGAACGCTGGACGATTGCATCTCCGGGTCCTCTTCCCGATTGCTGCGATGCACATCATCTATGCCAGCCACGAATTTCGTTTTAGTCTGAGAGATCGTTAGGCCAGTATCACGGAAACCGTTACAATGGATACGCAAGACGCCATGGTCTTCACCCATGTGGTCAGCGCCGGCAGTCTGGCCGGGGCGGCACGACGCCTGGGTATCACGCCCATGGCGGCAACACGCCGGCTGGCCAGTCTTGAAGCGCATCTGGGCGTACGGCTTCTGCATCGCAGTACGCGGGCCTTATCGCTGACGCCGGAGGGGGAAACCTTCCTGCCCTATGCCCAGGCCTTGCTGGACAGCGAGGCAGAGGCGCTGGCCCGGCTGCGGTCGGACAAGGCGGCGGCCACGGGACTGCTGCGGGTTTCCACCACCGTCGCCTTTGGCACCCGCTATGTGGCGCCGCTGGTGCCGCGCCTGCTGGACCGGCATCCGGAATTGCGCATCGCGCTGGACCTGTCCGATACGATGCCCGACCTAATCGCCAGCGGCACCGACCTTGCCATCCGCATCGCCCGCCTGCGCGACAGCGGGCTGATCGCGCGCAAGCTGGCCGATAATCCCCGTCTGCTGGTGGCCAGCCCGGATTATCTGGCCCGTCACGGCCACCCCACCACCACCGCCGATCTGGCCGGGCATTCCTGCCTGTCCCTGTTCGGGATCAGCCATTGGACCTTCATCGCCGATGGCGCCGAAAAACATGTGCGCCTGAACAGCCGCTTTTCCGCCAGCAATGTCCAGGGCTGCCGCGCCGCCGCCCGTGCCGGGGGCGGCATCACCCTGCTGTCGGAATGGAATGTGGCGGAGGATCTGGCCAATGGCCGGCTGGTCCGCGTCGATCTGGCCGATGCGTCGCCGGAACCCATCAACATCTGGGCCGTCTATCCCACCACCCGGCTGCTGCCACAAAAGGTGCGGGTATTCATCGCGGAACTGCGCGCGGCCCTGACCGCCGACGGAATGAAGGTGACGCCAGAAAAATAAACGCGGATCGATACAGTCCGCATTATGGCACACATCACCGCAAGCGTTGAATATGGGATACACGGCCTGCTCTGGCTGATCGGGAATGAGGATGCGGCCCTGTCCAGCCGCGACCTCGCCGAGCTTCAGGGTAATTCGCCCAGCTTCCTGGCCAAGATTTTCCAGAAATTGGAAAAGGCTGGGATCGTAAAGGCGTGCGAGGGGGTCAGGGGCGGCTACCGCTTGGCCCGTCCCGCGGACGAGATCACGTTCCTGGCGATCGTGGACGCGATCGAAGGGAACTAGCCCCTGTTCGAATATCAGGAAATCCGGGGCCGCTGCGCCGTGTTTGGCAATAACCCGCCGGGCTGGGCCACCTCGGGCGTCTGCGCAGTGCATGCCGCCATGATGCAGGCGGAAAAGGCTATGCGCGACAGTCTGGCATCGCAGACCCTGGGCAGTGTGGCGCAGCGTTTCGGGTCGAAGGCACCGCAGGAATTCTTCACCGATATCCAGGCCTGGATAGGGGACCGTATGCAGGGGCGCACCGCCCGTGGCGGCCGTCCCTCCCGCGACGATCAGGACTGATTTGATTTCCATCTGAGAAACCGGCGGTGGACCATCGCCCGCCGACGCCGTCTTTGCCGTCGCCAATCCCGACCATGTGATCGTCCCGTGATCATGCTCCTCGTCGGCGCGGATGTCAGAACCGCGCCGACAGACCACCCACGAAGCGGCGAGGTGCACCGGGCGACAGGAAACGCGCATCCTCGAAACCCATTTCATCTGCCTCCCCATAGATGCCGAAGGTCGCGTAGCGGCGGTCAAACAGATTGTCGACGCGCGCATGCAGCGTCACACCGTCCAAAACCTGATAGCGGGCCGACAGGTTGAACAGGGCAAAGCCGCCGATCGGGTCGGTCAGGTTCGCCTCATCCCCGCGCAGATACCGGCTGGATGAATATTGCATCTCCGCCCCCATGGTCAGCCCATCCGTCAGCGTCACATCCGCACCGATCTTCAGGCTGTGCAGCGGGATGCCGGGGATACGGTCGCCGCGCTCCACCGCAATCTCCCCTTCCTCGTTCGCCTCCGGATTGTCCGGGGCCTGAATGGACAGGGGCGTGCGGAAACTGGCCCTGACAAGGGCGTAATCGGCAAACCAGCTGACGGCCCCGGCCTCCCCGGAAAGCCCGGCCTCCAAACCTTGGCGCCGCGTGCGCCCGACATTGTCGAAATAGCCGGTGCCCACAATCGGTCCTGCGGAAATGAAGATGATGTCGTCGCGGTTGTCGGTGCGAAAGGCCGATAGCGACCATGCGACGGCCCCGTCCGACAGGTGCCCCCGCGCCCCCACCTCCCATGTCCGCGACCGCACATCGTCCAGTGGCGGATCGGCCAGGAAGGCATTGGGGAAGCGGCAGGGCTTTTCCGGGTCGGCGCAGGACAGTTCCGCCGGCGTCGGGATGCGGTTGCTCTCATTCACCGCCGCGTAAAGCGTGGTGCCGACGCCCGCATTCCAGGCCAGCCCGACACCGGGGTTCAGCGCCGTGTAGGTGTGATCACCATCCAGATCATCGCCCAACTGATCTCGCAGGCGCAGATCGGCATGGGTCAGGCGCAGCGCCCCCGTCAGATGCAGATCGGGCGTCAGGGACAGCGTGTCGGAAACACTGGCCCCCGCGATCCAGGACCGGGTCTTCAGCCCGACATTGAATTCCTCATTGCCAATGGCGATGCCCAGGCTTTCCACCCCGCGCGTGCCGTCCAGTTCGCCCAGTTCCGTCCCGCTGCCATAACGGGTGCGGGCATGGTCCAGGCTGGCCCCCAGGATCAGAATATTGTCCATGCCGCCCAGCGCGCCTGCCTGTCGCGCCTGCAGGCTGATCCCCTGGCCGTCGGTGCGGGTCCGGGTGCGGTTGAACACGGCATCCGGTTCTTCATCCAGGCCCGTAACGGGGCTGCCATTGGCCCCGATCACGGGTTCCAGATCGTCGCCTTCCTCAAAACAGATACCGGCGCCGCATTCCTCAAACTCTCCCTGGTCGCCATTCGCCGTGCGCCGTTTCAGGTGACGCCAGTAACCGGCGGCGCGCAGGGTCCAGCTATCACCGGCCTCCGTCTTCCCACGGAAGGCCAGCGCCAGAAGGTCGCTGTCGGTGGCATCGGGATGGGTGAACACCCCGCGCCGGTTCTCCGCCAGAAGGTCGCCTGGTGCCGCCCCATTGCCCGTTAGTTCCGATGTCGCCGCCGTCAGGGAGACTCCGAACTCCGTCGCCGCATCAGGCCGGTACAGCACGTCGCCATAGGCGCGCGACAGGCGGTTGGGCGAAAAATCGCGCCAGCCATCATCCCGCCCCTGCGACAGGCCCAGATAATAGCCGACATCGCCGTCACTGCCCCCGGCCTCTGCCGTGACGGACAGGAAACCATCCGATCCGGCACTGATGTCCCCGCCCAGTCCCTGGTAAACGAACCCATCCTTCATGGACAGGATCACGGCCCCGCCCAGGCTGTTGGGGCCGAAAACCGGGTTGGACCCCGCCACCACCTGCGCCTGTCCGATGGCATAGACCGGTAGCAGGTCCCACTGCACCACATCGCCAAACGCCTCATTCACGCGC
>JAEMSB010000418.1 GCA_016463045.1 Niveispirillum sp. | reverse complement strand
GCCCCCGCCACGGCAAGCACCGTCTCCGTGCCCATCGGCAATGATGAGCAGTTGCTCCGCACAGCGGAAGAGATGGTGCGTGCCAACCCGCGCGACGGCGCGGCGTGGAGCACGCTGGGCGTCGTCCTACGGCGGATGGGCCAGACGGAGGAGGCGCTGCTTTGCTATCACCGTGGGTTGGAGCATGATCCGGCCAATGCCGGTATCTGGTCCAATCTTGGCAATCTGCTGACCGAATTGGGCCGCCACGCAGAGGCGGATGATGCCCATGCCAGGGCCCTGCGCCTGATGGGCGATAATGGCCAGTTGCTGTTCAATGCCTTGATCAGCAAACGCAAGGCCACGGCCTTCCATGAGGCGCTGACGCTGATGGACAAGGCGCTTGCCGCCGAGCCGCAGTCAGCGCAGTTGCGCTGGGAGCGGGCGCTGACCCTGCTGCAGGTCGGCGAATATGAACAAGGTTTCAAAGATTACGAATATCGGCGCGGCATCGCCACCTACCGCACCCGCCCGACGCCAGGCACACCGTGGGACGGCAGCGTCCTGGAGGGCAAGCGCATCTTCCTATCCACCGAACAGGGTTTCGGCGACACGCTGATGGCGGCGCGCTATGTGCCTCTGGTCAAGGCACGCGGGGGCCGCATCCTGTTCGAATGTCATCCGGAACTGCGCCGGGTGCTGGGCGGTCTGCCGGTGGACGAATTCGTGCCGGCGGGACACGCCTTTCCCGATTTCGATGTCCAGGCCTCGCAGATGAGCCTACCCTATCTCTGCGGCACGCGTTTCGACAGCGTGCCGCCGCCCGTAAAGCTGCATATCCCGCCGGATGCGCGGGCCAAGGCTGCACGGGTACTGGGGCCGGCGGAACCGGGTATATTGCGGGTCGGCATCATCTGGTCCGGCCGCGTTACCTTTGCCGACAATGCCCGTCGCGCCAGCAACCTGAAAAACTTCCTGCAATTCGGCAGCGTGCCCGGTGTGCGCCTTTATTCCCTGCAAAAGGGCCCGCCGGAAGATCAGCTGGATCAGTTGGGCAGCCGGATGCTGGTGACGCCGCTGGGCCCGCATATTGAGGATTTCGCCGATACCGCTGCTCTGCTGGAGCAGCTGGATCTGCTGATCATGACGGACAGTTCCACCGCGCATCTGGCGGGTTCCCTCGGCACGCCTGTCTGGAATCTGGTACAGTTCATGCCTTACTGGGTCTATGGCGACCGGGGTGGGCGCACCCCCTGGTACCCGTCCATGCGCCTGTTCCGGCAAAAGGATGATCAGGACTGGGCCCCCGTCTTTGCCGAGGCGATGGAGGCCTTGCGGGACCTTGCCTATTCCAGGCGCCAGTCCGCCAAACCTTGCGGTACCTGAAAAGGGTGCGGTATCTGTCAGCCCGTGGGTCGGGCAGAGGGAGAGTGTCATGGGCTATTACGATATGGTTGAGAGCAGCTGGCAGTTGAGCGACGCCGCCCAGGAATATGCGCAGAAGGCAGGCCGAGCGGTGGAGCCGGCGGAGTTCTGGGACAAGGTCTTCTCGCAGTCCCCCCTGGTCGATGCCGAGCGCACGCTGCGCGAAAGCCCGCAGCGCGACCGCATCTTCCTGAAGTCCCCCTATGGACTGCAATATCGTCCCGCCCAGAAGGACTGGGTGCCCTTCCGGCATGGTGCGGTCGATCTGTCGAATGAAAACAACATCTGATCAGGCGCTGGCCGGCGCGCTGGCCGATCACCGCGCCGGCCATTCTGAACGGGCCGCCGTCACCTATCGCCGGCTGTTGGCCGACGATCCTGGTAGTGCCGATCTTCTGTACCTGCTGGGTGTGACCGAGCGGCAGGCCGGTCGGGTGACCCAGGCGTTGGCCTTGTTCCGTCAGTCCCTGGACCGTGCGCCGCATCTGCTGGAGGCACGCCTCAATCTGGCCAGCGCGCTGTTGACGCAGGGTGACGCGGCGGGCGCGCAGGGGCAGTGGCGGGCTGTTCTGGCGCTGGACCCCGCATACGGGGCCGCTTGGCATGCACTCGGCTCATCCGGGGCAGGGCATGGCGGGGCCGGGCGGGAGGAGGCGATCCGCAAGCTTCGCCGTGCGGCCCGTTTGAACCCCGATACGGCCCAGATCCATCATGACCTGGGTATCCTGCTGCGCCAGGATGACCGGATTGAGGAGGCTATTGCCTGTCAGCATCGGGCTCTGTCACTGGAACCCGGCTTCCTGTCGGCCTGGATGAGCCTGGGCAATGCCCAACTGGAGATGGGGGAGATGGCGGCGGCGGCCGAGGCACTGGAACGTGCCGTCAGCCTGTCGCCTGGCACGCCTGAAATCTGGTTCAATCTGGGCAATCTTTATTATCGGGCCGCCGATCTTGACCGCGCCTTGATCTGCTACCGCCGGTCGGCGCGCCTGGGCCTGGCGGTGGCGCGGGCGCGGGTCGTGGCAACCCTGTTCGACCAGGAACAGGACGCGGCGGCAGAGGCGGCCCTTGCCGAATACCTGCCGCTGGAGGGCACCGATGTGTCCTCAATCCTGGAATATCTCTACGCCATCATGGTTCGCGGTGGCCGCGCCGCCCAGGCGCGGACCCTGTTCACACGGCTGGAAACAGTACCTTTTGCGGGCCGCATCTATCCGGTGGAATGCCGCACCGCGCTGTCGGCACTGGACCTGATGGAGGGTGACCCCAATGCCGCGGCAAGCCGGCTGGAGACTGTGCGGTCGGACAATTGCTGGATGTTCACCGTCCGATCCTTGGCGGCGCTGGAGCGCACGCGCCGGCAGCAGGGATGGCGCTGGCAGCGACCGCACAATGCCGATCCTTCCCGTCCGCGTCTCACTTCTACCACCTTGGGCAACCGGGGGCGCTTTGCCCACAATGTCCTGGAATATGTGCTGCTGCGTCTTTATGCGGAAAAACATGGCTGCGTGCTGGAGACGCCGGACTGGGTAGGGGGTGCCTATTTCGATCTGGATGACCCGGTACCCAGCGGCCCGCTGCCGCCCTGGCCCTTTGCCCGCCGTATTCTGAATGGAGCGGTCATGGGCACGCGGGAGGTGGAGCCGGTGCTTGACCGTGACGCCATGTCCCCACTGTTCTTGTACGAGTATCCAGTGGCTTTCCGTGACCGGGTGCGATCCTGGCTACAACCGCGCCCGCAATGGAAGCCCTGGATTGATCCGCCGGTCGATGCCCTGCGCGCCGTGGGCCGCACAGTCGTTGCCATTCATATAAGGCGGGGTGACTTCCTTCAGTATGGCTATCCGATCACCGAGACGCAGACCTATGTCGACTGGCTGCGCGGCCTGTGGCCGACGCTGGACAAGCCGGTTCTGTATCTGGCCAGCGACGATATTCCCGCCGTCCGCGCTGCCTTTCGGGAATTCCGGCCCGTCACCTTGCATGATGCGGGGCCGGCATGGCCGGGGCTGGAATTCCTGCAGGATTTCCACGTCCTGACCCAGGCTGACATCGTGGGTATCAGCGCCGCCAGCGGCTTCAGCCAGCTGGCCGCCCGCCTGAATGCGCGGGCGCGCCTGTGTGTGGAACCGGATATGAAGACGGGCGGTATCAAGCCTTTTCAGGCCTGGATATAGCCATCGTTGCCAGGGCGTCCGCCGCGCGCCTGACCACGGGTGCCCATTCCCCGCGCTTTTCCTGCCGGAAAAGCCGCATGGAAGGATACCAGAACGTATCCTCCCCCGTCGCCAGCCAGCGCCAGTCGGGGGAGAAGGGCAGCAATGTAAAGGTGGGTCGTCCCAGGCCGCCCGCCAGATGCGCCGGCCCCGTGCAGGAGGTGATGATCAGGTCCAGATTGGCCATGATGGCGGCGGTGTCGGCGAAATCCCCGATCTCCGGCCCCAGATCGACAAAATTCTCCGGCAATGGCCCGGCGGTTTCCAGATCCTTGCGCCCCGGCCCCTTTTGCAGACCGAAGAAGGACACGCCGGTGGTGTCCAGCAGCGGGCGCACCGCTGCCAGACCGGGGGAGCGCAGGCGGTCGGCCTTGAATTCCGGGTTGCCGGCCCAGACCATGCCCACCTTCAGCCCGGAATATCGCGACAGTTTCTCTGCCCATTGCGCCTGCAGGTCCGATTCTGCCGCCAGATAGGGGGCGGCGGGCACATTGTCGATGCGGGCCCCCAGCAGGTGCGGCAGTGACAGCAGCGATACATGAGCATCATGCGGCGGCAGCGGCTGAAACCGCCCGATCACAGGGCCCAGGCCCGGAACGCCCCCCAGCAGGCGTACCAGCTGGCTGTTGCATTCCAGCACGACATTCACGCCGCGTTCGTGCAGCACCGGGACATACCGGACGAATTGCAGCGCATCGCCTACCCCCTGTTCATCATGAACCAGCAAGGTTCGGCCCGCCATGTCCGATCCGTCCCAGGCGGGGGAGGTGAAGTTTCGGCGGGGGGAGGGGA
>JAEMSB010000032.1:2084-16585 GCA_016463045.1 Niveispirillum sp. | reverse complement strand
GTCCAGCCAGTAGGAAAGGGTTTGCGATGCGGTCATTTGAGTACCTATCGTAGGTCAGGTCGAGCCAGAGGCGAGCCCTGACGGCATTGAGTTTAAGCCTTTTCTGTCAGGGCTCCGGCTGTCGCCTTCGACCTGACCCACGACGCTCACAACCCCAGCAGCGCCGGCAGGATGCCGATATGCGGGATTTCGTAATCGCGGTAGTTGGGGTTGGTCGGCTCGTGACCGCGCGCCACGAAGACGCGGGCGCCGAAGCCCAGGTCGGTGGCGCTGTTCTGGTCATACCGGAAGCTGGAGGAGACATGCATCATGTCCTCCGGACCACAGCCCAGCTGGTCGAACATATATTCGAACGCCTGGAAGCGCGGCTTATAGGCCTGCGCCTGCTGTGCCGTGTAGACACGATGGAACGGCGCGCCTAGCAGGGCCACATTATGGTGGATCTGCTCGTTCATGGCGTTGGACAGGATGACCAGCGGGATTTCCTTGGCGACCTTGGACAGGCCCTCTGCCACGTCCGGATGCGGGCCCCAGGTCGGGACGGCGTCATAGATGCGGCGCGCTTCCTCAGGCCGGAATTCGACCTTCCACTTTTTGCAGGTCCGCTCCACGGCATTATGGATGACCTGATCATAGGGCTTCCAGGCGCCCAGCACCTCATCCAGGCGATATGCTGCGAAGTCCTTGCAGAACTTCTCCATGTGTTCCGGCGCGATACGGTCCGGGAACATCTCGCGCGCCATCTCCGACATGCGGAAACGGGTCAGCGTGCCATAGCAGTCGAAGGAGATGTATTTGGGCCGGAAGGGGGCCATGGCGTCGTCTTTCCATTGCTGCGGTGAAGATCGGGAGGGGCCGTTCAGCCCCCTGCACAAGAGATATTAGGCCATGGTGAAACCGGAACTTCTGTCCGAAAGCGGGAAGGGGACAGCAGGGAATGCGGATTTGCCGGCCACCTGTGCGGCATGTTCTGCTGCACCATCTTCCCCTCAATATCCCCGCGCCCTGTCCACCTGTCCCCGCAGGGCCAGGCCCGCCTGATGGCGGCGGATATTGTCGATCAGAACCTCGACAGACGAATCATCCCTTGTCTGGCTGGCTACGTGCGGGGTCAACAGGATACGGGGATGCGACCAGAATGGATGGTCCGCCGCCGCCGGTTCGGTATTCAGCACATCAATGACCGCCCCCGACAGCTGCCCGCTGTCCAAAGCCGTCAGCAGATCATGCTCCACCAGATGCCCGCCGCGCCCGACATTGATGATACCGGCACCGCGCGGCAGAAGATCGAAGCTTTTGCGGCACAAAATGCCGCGCGTTTCCCCGGTCAGCGGCAGCAGGCAGATCAGGATGTCGCAGCCCGACAGAAAGGCGGGCAGGGCATCAGCGCCCGCGAAGATCTCCACTCCCTCCACCGTGCCGCCCGACCGGCTCCACCCCCGCAAGGGGAAGCCGAAGGGACGCAGGGCATTCAGCACCGCCATGCCCAGATTGCCCAGGCCCATCACCCCGATACGTCGCTGCCCCGCGGGCAAGAGATGGCGCGGTGCCCAGCGATGGTCGGCCTGCGCGGTCCGGTAATCCAGCATGTCCCGGTGCAGGGCCAAAGTGGCGAAGGTGACGTATTGCACCATGCCGTCGGTCAGGCCCGGTTCCATCATCCGCACCACCTGCACATGGTCGGGCACCTGCGACAGGTCCAACTGGTCCACGCCCGCACCTACGGAGAACAGGACCTCCAGGTTGGGCAGCCCCTCCAGCAGGTCACGCGTCACCGTCCAGGCCGCCAGATAGCGGATATCGCCGGCGTCACCGACATCGGGCCAGGTGCGGAATGGCATGTCGGGCAGCAGGCGGCCAAAGGCCTCACCCCAGACACGGCCACGTTCCGCCGATGATTTGAACAGGAAAGCCATGATGATCGCTCCTGTCTGAACAAACAAAAACCCCCGCCCAGGGGGAACCATCGGGCGGGGGTGTGGAGTTTACAAGGAAGGAACGCGAGATCAGAAGTTGTAAGACACCCGGCCCGTAACGGTGCGCGGCGTGCCGGGAGCCACCCACAGACGGGCGTAGGAGGAGGCGTAGTAGCGCTTGTCGAACAGATTGTTCACATCGACCGACAGCTTCACCTGCTCCATCGGCTCGTAAGAGGCCTGCAGCTTCACCAGCGTGTAGCTGGGCAGGAAGAAGTTGACACCCGTCTCGCCCAGACGCTTGGACACATGGTTGATGCCGCCGCCGACACTGGCCGTACCCGTGCCGACCTCGAAATCCTTGAACAGCATCAGGTTGGCGGTGTGCTTGGGCACATTGATCAGCGCGTCACCCTCGCGGATCGGCAGGGCGAAATTCGGATCCAGGAAATCCTCTGCCACCTCGGCGTCGGTATAGGCATATGTGATGAACAGGCGAGTATCGGCAGGCAGCTTGGCGTTCAGATCGAATTCCATGCCCTTGCTGCGGGCGGACCCGACGGCCATAGAGAAGCCGGCATTGACCGGGTCGGCCGTCAGTACGTTGCTCTTCTTCATGGTGAACAGCGAGACGGTGCTGTTCAGGCGGCCATCCTCGCTCTCATACTTGGCGCCCACCTCATAGGACTTGGACTTTTCCGGCTCGAACAGGGTACCATTGGCAGCGCTGCCGCTGTTGGGACGGAAACCTTTGCCATAGCTGGCATAGAGGCTGATTTCGTCCGTGGCGTTATAGACGATGCCACCCTGCGGGCTGAATTCCGTATAGGAACGGACCTTGGGATTGGTGGCCGACAGCGCTACGGCATTGTCGCGCAGGTTACGCTTGAAATCGTCATAACGGCCGCCGAAGCGGATCTTAAAATTCTCTGTGATGTCGATTTGGTCCTGCAGGTAGATGCCCCAGGCGTCCTGAACCTCGTGGGTGTTGGTCAAGACAGCATTGGGGGTGGCAAGATTGCCATAGACAGGGTTGAACACGTCGATGGCGTTGTTGGCGGTCGTGATCGGGCGACCGGCGGTATAAGCCGGGGGACGATAACGGCGTTGCAGCGTGTCGATGGTGAACTTGTCCCAGTCGGCGCCGGCAATCAGGTGATGGGTGACAGCGCCCGTCGTGAAGGTGCCGGACAGTTCACCACGCACCACACCATGTTCGGTGTCATAGTCGCGCTGACGGCGCTGACGCGACAGATATTGATTGGTGGAATTCAGCGTCTGGCGCCCACCGGCCAGTTCCGCTTCGGTGGAGAAGCCCTCGAACGAAGTCTCCTTGTAGCTGCCGCCCAGCAGCACAGCCCAATTGTCGTTCAGATCATGCTGCAACTGTACCTGATGGCCCAGCACATCGATCTCGATAGGACCGTCACCTGGTTCACCCAGGAAGCGGGAGATAGGCAGAGCGCCCAGATCGCCGTTCACGGCCACGATACCGCGGTCAAACGGCACCTTCTGGTTCACATACTCCATCTCATAGGACAGTGTCGTGTCCTCGGTCAGGACGGCCAGGATGGAGGGGGAGGCGACCAGCTTCTTGCTGTCCAGCGTGTCGCGGAAGCTGCCGGCATCCTCGTATGCCGCGTTCAGGCGCACGGCAATGCTCTTTGTAACGGGGCCGGTGATATCGCCTTCGACACGGTAGGTGTCGTAGCTACCGGCAGAGGCGGCGACGCTGCCCTTGGTTTTGAATTCCGGCTTCTTGGTGATGATGTTCACCGTACCGCCAGGCTCCCCACGACCGAACAGAGCGGAATTGGGGCCCTTTAGGACCTCAATGCGCTCCACATTGGAGGCATCGCGGGGGCCACCGTAACCACGACCGCCATTGAAGCCATTGACCAGGAAGCCCGACGGGAAATTCTCGTCACCGGCAAAGCCGCGGACAGCAAAGCTGTCCCAGAGGCCGCCGAAATTATTCTGCTTGGCGATGCCGGACGCCAGTTCCAGGGCACCTTCCAGCTTCGTGATGCCTAAGTCCTGCAACAAGGCACCATCCAGCACCTGGATGGCCTGCGGCGTCTCTTTCAAGGCGACATCGCCGCGATAGGCCTGACGCTGGCCCACGACGATGATCTCATCCAGGGCGCCATCGGCGGGCTGGGCGATCGCAACAGGCGCAAGGGCCACGCAGGCGGCGGTGGCGGCAAGCGCCAGGCGGAACCGATTAGTCACATACATCGTTGATCCCCTTTGTGAAGCTGCTCCGCTGTTCACTCATTGCGGCGCTGACCCTGAAGGGCCGTTATCTCGTGCCGCCTGTTATGTTATAACGTTCCTCCGAGGCAAGACCTTTTTTAAAAGACCCGAGATCCTTGTCCCCTCACCCGATCAGCTTAGGCCGTACGGCAGATAATTTTGCTCGAAGCAGCCGGTTGCGGCGGTGTGTTCTATTGTTGTAAGGCCCAAATGCGCGGATTATGCCGGGACGAAACCCGCGCTATTTCGGCACTGTTACAGGTATTTCAGCCACCAGATGTCACGGCGGCGCTGCTTCAGACCCGCGAACCAGCGGGTGGGCAGATAGAGCGGCACCAGCAGGATGGCGACCCAGATCCAGACGGTGGAAACATTGTCCACGCCGAAGAACTGCCCCTTGTTCAGCCCATACAGGGCAACGGCGATCAGGTACAGCGCCTTCAGCACATAAAGATGCAGTAGATAGAAGAACATAGGCGCCCCGCCGAACATGGCGAGATAGGGCATGATCCTGCTGTCCTGATACTTTTCAAACAGAGCCAGCAGCAGCACACCCGTGCCGACCGTCGGCAGCAGGAACAGCAGCGACGGCGGATATTTAGTCAGCGACAGGAAAGCCATTACGCTGTGCAGCGTGTCGACGCCCGGCACCCAGGGCTTGTCACCATAGACGTTCAAGGCGCGGATGATAACAAACCCGACCAGCATGATGCTGCCGGTCAGGATCAGGCGGCGGCGGCGGACCATCGCGTCGCTACCCTTTGCGAACCAGGGGCCGCTGGCATAACCCAGCAGGATAACACCGATCCAGGGCAGGATGGGGTAGGTGGTCTTGGCAATCAGGCCGCCGCCCAGCTGGATCACCGACCGCTGATGCAGCACGGCCCAAATCTCATAAAACGCATCGCCGGGCGCCAGCCGGATCGGGTCCAGCAGATTATGCCCCAGTACGATGACCAGCCCCAGCGTCACCTGTGCCGTGCGCGGCAGATGCAGCAGCCCGGCCAGCACAATCATCGAGATGCCGATGGCCCAGATCACCTGCAGCCAGAAGGCCTGCGGCGGAAATTGCGCCGACCAGGCAAAGCCCACAACGGTCAGTTCCAGGAAGATCAGGAACAGCCCGCGCTTCAGCAAGAACATCGACGTCTCGACCTTGCTGTGCGACTGGCCATAGAGCCAAGCCGACAGGCCGGTCAGCGCCACGAAGGTGGGCGCGCAGAACGTGGACAGAAGCCGCGTGAAAAACAGGGCAGGGTCCGTCGTCGTCGTATCGACCGGGTCCGTGACCTGCATGTGCAGGAACCAAGTCTCCCGCACATGGTCCACCAGCATGAAAACCATGACCAGACCGCGCAGCGCGTCAATCGCCACCAGACGCGCATGTGCCTTGGCGGCGGCCAGCGTCCTGCCGGCACCCGCTGTTTTGGCCTGTCCGTCCATACCCGTGATGCTGGTCATGCCGTGAACCCCCGTTCGCTGCGATGCGCCTTTTTGCGGCGTCTTGGATCAGATTATCCCTGCATGCGGTGCGTATATGCGGAAATGCGGGGGGTGGCAGTCAATGCTGCCGAAATGGGCGCAGCGGACAGCAGCAGGATATTTTGACGATTATCGAAATATGGCGTTGACCATGCCAAAACATTTCGATATTTCTCGAAATATGGAAAAGACACAAGCCATTGACGCCCTTGCGGCGCTTGCCCAATCCACAAGGCTGGAGATTTTCCGCCTGCTGGTGCGGGCAGGGCCGGACGGGCTGAATGCGGGAGAGATCGCGGAACGCCTCGGTGTCGGCGCTTCCACCCTGTCGCATCACTTGGCCACACTGGACCGGGCAGGATTGTTGAGATCCTGGCGGGTGCAGCGACAGATTTTCTACGCCACCGAATATGCGGGGACCCGCCGTCTCCTTGCCTTCCTGATGGAAGATTGCTGTCAGGGCCGGCCCGAACTTTGCGGTGATGGGGTGGGCACGCTGGCTTGTGTCATTGAACAGAAGGAACCCAACGATGAAGCGCCTTCACCTGCATGTGGCTGTTAACGATCTGGGACAGTCCGTCCGCTTTTACTCCACACTGTTCGCGGCGCAACCTTCCGTGCTGAAGGATGATTACGCCAAGTGGATGCTGGATGATCCGCACGTGAACTTTGCCATCTCACTGCGCGGCAGCACCCCAGGCGTCGAACATCTGGGCATTCAGGTGGATAGCGCTGACGAACTGGCCGAGGTCTATGGCCGCCTGCGTCAGGCCGACGCGCCGGTGCTGGAGGAAGGGCACACGACCTGCTGCTACGCCAAATCAGAGAAATCCTGGATCACCGATCCGGCTGGCCTGTCATGGGAGGTGTTCCACACCTATGGCGGCAGCGCCACTTACGGCGGCGGCGCCACGGCCATTGATCCGCGTTTGGCCTCCACGGCTGCGCCCAAGCCCGTGGAAAAGGCAAAGTCGGCCTGCTGTGGTCCCACTGCCTGATTTTCTACTTCCCCCTTCAGATCGGAGACCTACCGTGGACGCTGGCGTTCATTCCGTGCTGTTCCTCTGTACCCATAACAGCGCCCGTTCCGTCATGGCGGAATCGATTCTGAACCGGATGGGGCAGGGGCGTTTCAAGGCCTACAGCGCGGGCAGCCACCCGTCAGGCCGCATCAACCCTTATGTCCGCGATCTGCTGACCCGCCTCGGCTATGACTTGTCCGATGCAAGGTCAAAGGATTGGTCGGAATTTGCCCAGCCGGGCGCTCCGGCCTTGGATTTCATCATCACCGTCTGTGATCAGGCGGCGGGAGAGGTCTGTCCCATCTGGCCGGGACAACCGATGACGGCGCATTGGGGCTTTCCCGATCCGTCATCCGCCACCGGTACCGATGCAGAGAAAGCGGCCTTCACGGCAGATGTCTACCGCATGATCGAACGCCGCCTGTCTATCTTCACCAGTCTGCCGCTGGCCACGCTGGACCGCATGGCGCTGAAACGGCGGATGGATGAAATGGCTGGGGAAAGCCACGCATGACCCGGTCTTCCTTGCTTCAGGCACTGATTGCCGAAGGGATCGGCACCGCTTTGCTGCTGGCCGTGATCGTCGGCTCTGGCATCATGGCGTGGCAACTGGCCGGTGGTAACGGCGCCATCGCCCTGTTGGCCAACGCTATTGCCACTGGTGGCGCCCTAGTGGCGTTGATCCATATGTTCGCGCCCTTGTCCGGCGCGCATTTCAACCCGGCTGTCACGCTGGCCCTGGCGGCCACCGGCTATTTTTCCTGGTCGTGGGTACCGGCCTATCTTGCCGTACAGGCGGTCGCCGCCGTAGCAGGCGTGCTGCTGGCCCATGGTATGTTCGACCAGACGCTGGTGCAGGTTTCTGCGACGGTCCGCACCGGTCCGGGACAATGGCTGTCGGAAGCCGTGGCGACGCTGGTTCTGGTGACCATCATTCTGCGTGCGCTGCGCAGTGATACGGCGAGGGTTCTGCCTTACATGGTACCGTTGGCTGTCATGGCCGGCTACTGGTACACCGCCAGCACCGGTTTCGCTAATCCCGCCGTCACCCTGGCACGCTGCCTTACCGACAGTTTTGCCGGTATCCGTCCCCTGGATGTTCCAGGTTTCGTTTTGGCCCAGACCGCCGGCCTCATCGCCGGCTTGGCCCTGGATCGTGGACTGAAGCTAACGAAGAAATTTTAATTTCCATAAGATAAATTATCAATTTTTTTGACTACGCGAGTGGGTTCTATTTCGACGTTGCCCTCATCCCCCGCTGCGCCGACGGATGACCTCGCTGAACGGAAACTCGATGTCGCAGCGCAGACCGTCGGGTTCAAAATTCAATGCCGTGGCGCCTTGCAGTTCGTAAGCCAAAGAGCGCTGAATCAAGGTTGTGCCAAAGCCTGACGTGGTCGGCACCGCCGTCGGCGGGCCGCCTGTTTCCTTCCAACTCAGATGGATGCTTGGCTGTTCCCCGTCGGTCAGGGTCCACAGCACTTCCAGATGTCCGCCGGCCTGTGAGAAGGCTCCGTACTTGGCGGCGTTGGTGGCCAGTTCGTGGAAAACCAGCGCCAGGGCTAGTGCCGCCTTGGGCCGCAGTTCGATGGCGGGGCCGTCGATACGCACATCATGCGGTTCCTGGGCATAGGGCGTTACCTCATGCCGGATGACGTCGGCCAACTGCACCCATTCCCAGAAATGATCGGCCAGCAGGTTATGCGTCTCTGACAGTGCCCTCAGTCGGCCCTCGAACGATTGCCAGAAACTGTCCGTATCGGCATGACGCCGGCGGGTCTGCTTGCCAATCGACAGCACGGTTGCCAGGGTGTTCTTCACCCTGTGCGACAGTTCCGCCATCAGCAGTTCCTGTCGTTCTTCGGCCTGACGGCGTTCAGTCACGTCGATAATCTGCACAACCGCCCCTGCCGGCCCCTCATCACCATCTAGCGGGGTGATGGAATAGAGAACCGGTACCAGTTGCCCGTCGGGCCGTTCAAGAGTGGCGGCACTTTCGGCAACAGCCGGGATGGGAATGTCACCCCTCCCCAGGGTTACGCCCAGCTTTTCAAACAGGGATGCGCCTTCCAGCTCTGCCCCCAAAAGGCCGATGGCAGGCGGGTTAAGGTATGTCGCCATGCCCGCTCCATTGGTCAGGATCAATGCCGCGGGCACATTTCGGGTGATGGTGGCGGTAATCAATGCCTGGTCTGCGAGGCGCCGGTTCACCGTCGCCAACTGGTCGGCCAGCATGGCCCGTGTGCGGGCGGCGTTGCGTTCCGCCTCCAACCGAAGGGCGCGCCCTTCCCTTTCCCGGAAATCGGCCAGGAGGCGCCGGTTCTGTTCTTCCAGAAAACGGCGGCGCAGGATGGCGCGCAGTCGCGCGCGCAGCGGCGGAAGCGGGGCCTTTGGATCGAACAGATCGTCGACGCCCGCACCCAGCAGCCGGTGGACCCGGTCCAGATCCTGCTGCCCACCCAAAGCCAGGATCAAGGCAGTGCCGGTACCCAGGCTGGACCGGCATTGCCGGCAAAGCTCCAACCCGTCCATGTCGGCAAGTTGATCATTGACCAGGATCACATCCTGCTGCTCCAGCGCCAGGTGCGAAAGGGCCAATGTGGCCGTCTTGACCGCCGTTATCCGGCACCCCTCCTCCAGCAGCAGCGCGCGAAGGGCGTATTCCAAAACGGATTCAAACCCGACCAGCAGGGCGCGCGGTTGCCGGAACTGCGTCTGCGGCAGCACATCCATATCATCGTCGCGCCGCGCATGGCGCAGCAGCTGTCGCACACGCAGCAGCAGCACGGCTGGATCCGTGGATTTGGGCAGGAAGTCGTCGGCACCACTGTCCAGTCCTTCACGCTGCCGGGCCGGAGTTTCGTCGGCGGTCAGCATCAAGATGGGCATGGAAAGGGTTGCCACATGCAACCGGATCAACCGGCAAAGGTCGCCACCCTGCATGCCCGGCAAATGATGATCAACAATCAGCAAGTGCGGCAGCGTGCGGTTCAGAACGGGAAGCGCCGCCTCTGCGCTGTCTACCAGTTCGACAGTGTACCCCTCATCCTCCAGCAGTATCTGCAGGCGCAGGGCCTGCGTGGGGCTGTCTTCCACTAGCAGGATGCGCCGGGCACCGTGGGGAGCTTCCGTCTCAAGCTTGGCCGACACCCGCCACCTTCAACATTTCGCCTGTTTCTGCCAGGAAGACCGATTGCGCCAGACGGGCCAGGTCCCGTTCCGCCACTGGTTTGCGAAGGACCGGACGGTTCCTCCATTCCGCTGGCAAACCCGCCACGTCATAACCGCTGGTCAGGATGAAGGGAACGTTGCGGGCCGCCAGGGCAGATGCCACGGGAAATACCAGTTGCCCGGACAGGTTGACGTCCAGGATCGCGCCGTCCAGACGACCTTCATCAATCAGGGCCAAGGCCTGCTGGATGTTTCCGGCGGGTCCGATCACACCAAAACCCAGGTCGGCCATGATGTCAGCCACATGGATGGCGATCAGGAACTCGTCCTCAACAACCAGGATTTGCTTCTGTTGCCCCATGGACCGGAAATCCTGCAATCGTGAACTCAACGTCTCTTAGACAGTCTAACGCTGTCGGGCCCAAAATGGCCCCAAGCGTTTCGCCTTATTTCGAATGGTATAAGAGAGGACATAGGCATGCCAGTCTTCTGCTTAAAGTCCAGGATTACCGCCAAGTTCCGCCATGATGCGGCCTGCCGCCTGCCCGACCAGCCCACCCAGCACGGGCATACGCGTATCGGTTATGCGTGCCATGGGACCAGAAAGTGAGATAGCACCAACTGGATCACCATGTTCATTGAAGATGGGTGCCGCCACACATCGCAGGCCAACAGCGTGTTCCTCATCATCGATGGCGTAGCCACGTGCCCTTGCTGCGGCCAGATCCGCGCTCAAACCCTGAATGTCGATCAGGGTTCGGGCCGTCATCCGGGGCAGACCGTGCCTTTCGACATGGCGGAGCAACGCTGCCTCATCCAACGCGGATAAAAGTGCCTTGCCGACGCCAGAGCAATGCATGGGCACCCGCGCGCCCAATCGCGCAAAGGTACGCATCATTTCCCGACATTCGACCTGCGACAGGTAGACGGCGGCCCCCTGATCCTCAATGGCCAGGTTCACCGTCTCGCCGCTGGCCTCCATCAAGGCCCGCATATGGGGCCGGGCCAGACGGACCAGATCGCGGGTGCGCAGGAAGCCGTTGCCCATGATGAAGGCCTGAACACCCACCGACCAAAGCTTGGTTTCCGTGTCGAAGCGCACATAACGCTCCGACTCCAGTGATGTCAGCAGACGGTGGGTGGTGGAAGCCGCCAAACCCACGGCAGTACCGATTTCCGTCAGGCTGGCCCCGCCATCGGCCTGCGCCAGATGGTTCAGGATGGCGATGGCGCGGGACAGAACCTGGACATTGCCATTGCGTTCGGGGCTGTCGGTGGCGGGTTTGGGCATGGTGGTTCCGGTGCTTGTCCCCATGAACCTATCAATCTTTCCGCATTGTGGAAAGACTTCCATTCTCTGTTGCGCGGCAACAAGGGCGCTGATAGGGGTGGACAAACAACAGCAGCCGCCAGGGAAGGTCCGCGTCCATGTCCGCCACCGTCGATATAAACGGCCTGAAGGTCGATGCCGAACTGCACCGCTTCATCGAGACGGAGGCCCTACCCGGCACCGGTGTGGAGCCTTCCGCCTTCTGGTCGGGCTTCGTGGCGCTGTTCAATGATCTGACGCCCGTGAACAAGCGGTTGCTGGATCGGCGTGAGGCGTTACAAGCCAAGATCGATGGCTGGCACATTGCCCGGCGCGGGCAGGATATCGAGCCGGATGCGTATGAGGCCTTCCTGCGCGATATCGGCTATCTCGTACCGGAAGGGCCGGATTTCGCCATCACCACCGCCAACACCGACCCGGAAGTCAGCCAAGTGGCCGGGCCGCAGCTCGTGGTGCCGGTGATGAACACCCGCTTCGCCCTGAACGCCGCCAATGCCCGCTGGGGCAGCCTGTATGACGCGCTGTACGGCACCGATGCGCTGGGCGATGTCGGCACGGCTGGTACAAAGGGCTATGACCCCGTGCGCGGGGCTGCGGTGATCGCCAAGGGCCGGGAGGTGCTGGACCGCGCCGCCCCGCTGGCCAGCGGCAGTCACAAGGACGCGACAGGGTACCGTGTGGTCAATGGTGTGCTGTCGGTGACGCTGGCCGACGGGTCGGTGACGGGGCTGGCCGACGCGGCACAGTTCAAGGGCTATAACGGCGAAGCGGCGGCTCCCACCAACATCCTGCTGGCCCATCACGGCCTGCACCTGGATATCGTCATCGACCGCACCCACACCATCGGCAAGGGTGATGCCGCCGGCGTTGCCGATATCGTGCTGGAATCAGCCCTGACTGCCATCATGGATTGCGAGGACAGCATCGCCGCCGTCGATGCCGCCGACAAGGTGACCGTCTATCGCAACTGGCTGGGCCTGATGAAGGGTGACCTGACGGCGACGTTCGAAAAGGGCGGGCGCACGATGGAGCGCGCGCTCAACCCCGACCGCCGCTACACCAGTGCCGATGGCACCGGCACGGTGACGCTGCATGGCCGTTCCTTGCTGTTCATCCGCAATGTCGGGCATCTGATGACCATTGATGCCGTGACCTTCGCGGATGGAACCTGGGTGCCGGAGGGTATTCTGGACGGGATCGTCACCAGCCTGATCGCGCTTCACGACCTGCGCCGGACGGGCGGCCTGTCAAACAGCCGGGCCGGATCGGTCTATATCGTGAAGCCGAAGATGCATGGGCCGGAGGAAGTAGCCTTTGCCAATCATCTGTTCGACCGGATCGAGGATGTGCTGGGCCTGACCCGCCACACCCTGAAGATCGGCATCATGGATGAGGAGCGGCGAACCACGGTCAACCTGAAAGAATGTATTCGCGCCGCCAAGGACCGGGTCTGCTTCATCAATACCGGCTTCCTCGACCGCACCGGCGACGAGATGCACACCTCGATGCAGGCCGGCCCCATGATCCGCAAGGCCGACATGAAGGCCGCCGCCTGGATCGGGGCGTATGAGAACTGGAACGTCGATAACGGTCTGGCCGCCGGCTTCCGTTCCCATGCGCAGATCGGTAAGGGCATGTGGGCCATGCCCGACCGGATGGCAGAGATGCTGAAGGTCAAGGTCAGTCACCCGATGGCGGGCGCCACCACCGCCTGGGTCCCCTCACCCACCGCCGCCACCCTGCACGCGCTGCATTATCATCAGGTCGATGTGGCGGCCCGGCAGGCTGAACTGTCCATCCGCCCCCGCGCATCCTTGCGCGATATCCTGACCATTCCGCTGGCACGCGGCATCAACTGGTCCGAGGCGGAGATCAATGAGGAGTTGGAGAACAATGCCCAGGGCATTCTGGGCTATGTCGTGCGTTGGGTTGATCAGGGGATCGGCTGTTCCAAGGTGCCCGACATCCACAATGTCGGCCTGATGGAAGACCGCGCCACCCTGCGCATTTCCAGCCAGCATATTGCCAACTGGCTTTTGCATGGCGTGTGCACCGAGGCACAGGTGCTGGCCGTCATGAAGCGGATGGCCGCCGTCGTGGACGGGCAGAACGCAGGCGATCCCGCCTATCGCCCCATGGCGCCTGATTTCGACAGCTCCATCGCGTTTCAGGCTGCTTGTGATCTGGTGTTCAAGGGTGTGGAACAACCCAGCGGCTATACCGAACCGCTACTGCACAAGCACCGCAGGGCATTGAAGGCACGGGGATGATGGACCCTGCGAGGCATTGATTTCGACATCAAGTAGTGTTGAAATCAATGCCTGAGGACAGGAGAGCGGCGATGCGGACGACAATTGCCCTTGATGACGATCTCGTTGCCACGGCGCAGGAGTTTACGGGCCTGCAGGAGAAATCTGCCCTGGTACGGGAGGCTCTGAAAGCCCTGATCGCCCGCGAAAGTGCGCTCCGTTTGGCGCGGCTTGGCGGTAGCGAGCCGGAGATGACGGCACCACCCCGTCGTCGTCCGGAATGATCCTGATCGATACATCGGTCTGGATCGATCACCTCCGACAGAGTGATCCAGCCCTTACCGATCTACTGACGCAGAACCAAGTGCTTGCACATCCCTTTGTCATAGGGGAACTGGCGCTTGGAACCGCGCGTCAGACGGAGAATCTGATCCGCTTGCTTGCCCTTCTGCCCCGGCCAGTTGTCGCCAACGACCAGGAGGTTATGCACCTCATTCGTCGTGAGGTGCTTGCGGGGAGCGGCATTGGATTTGTCGATGTTCACCTGTTGGCATCGACTCGCCTGACACCGGGCGCAAAGCTGTGGACGCGGGATAAACGGCTGGCCAAAGTGGCCGAAAAACTTGAAATTGGGTACGGAAGGCTGCAATAGCAGCTCACTTGATCAGCCGCAGCAGTTCCTTGAATTCCGGTCGATCATAGCGTTCCAGCCATTCGAACAGCACCATCTCCACCGTGACCAGTTCCACGCCGTGGAAGCGCAGCCGGTCGAGGGCGGCCTGTTTGCTGGCTTCGGCGCGGGAGCCGGCGGCGTCGATGATGACGGCGACGCGCAGGCCGAGGGCTTTTAACTCCAAGGCAGTTTGCAGTACGCAGACATGCGTCTCAGTGCCCGCCAGCAGAACGGTTCCCCCGGCGGCGGCCCAGGCCAGGAAATCGGCCTGACGCGCGGCGGAGAAGTGTGATTTGCCGAAAGTACGCGGGATCAACGCCGCCAGGACCGATGTGGTGGGGCCGATGCCGGTGGGGTTCTGTTCGGTGGCCGCGACCGGCACGCCCAGACGGCGAGCCAGTT
>JAEMSB010000032.1:0-2074 GCA_016463045.1 Niveispirillum sp. | reverse complement strand
GACGATTGGCTGCCGTCACCAGTTTCACACAATTGGTCACAACGCCATCGGCGCCGTCGATGGCGGCCAGCAGCCGGTCCTGCACGTCAATGATCACCAGCCGGCTGTCGGTGGACAGAAGCAGGTTGGGGGGTGCCGTGTCGGTCATCACAGGGGCCTCTGATTACAGCCATGTGGGGCAGCATGTGCGGTGGATCACTTTCCGGCAAGCCTGGATCACTGATCCTGTCCATGCTTTTGCACTGCAATAAAGGAGGCGGCGATGGGCCGCTTGATCCTGGTTTTGATCCCGATCTTCATGCTGACGGCCTGTGGCAGTCCGCAGGCCGTCAGCCCGCCGTTGGCGGTGGCCGACGAACATCCGCATTTCGCCAATTGCGCCGCCTATATCCAGGCCTCCATGCCGGCCAAGGGTTCGGAACAGGCCCGCGCCGATGCGCTTGAACGCTGTCTGGAACGCAATGGCAACTCCAGACAGGTAGCCACAAGGCTTTGATAGGCCTGGACGAAGGCCACCCCCGTACTACATTGTCAGCACGAACGTTCCTTTTACAGGTGCATCATGGGTGACAAGGTGACGACCATGGGCCGGCGGGCCATGTTGGCGCTGGCCGGTGGTCTGGCGATGATGGGGGTGATGGGCATGACCGGTACCGCGCAGGCGGCCAACGCCTATGATTTCGGTTTCACCGCCATCGAGGGCGGTCCGCTGAAGTTTGATGCCTATCGCGGCAAGACCGTGCTGGTGGTCAATACCGCCTCCATGTGCGGCTACACTCCGCAATACAAGGCGCTTCAGGCCGTCTGGGAAAAGTACAAGGACAAGGGTCTGGTTGTGCTGGGCGTGCCGTCGAATGATTTCGGCGGGCAGGAGCCGGGCAGCACGAAGGAGATCAAGGAGTTCTGCGACGTCAATTTCGCCATCGACTTCCCCATGACCACCAAGGAACCGGTGAAGGGCCCCAATGCCCACCCGATGTACAAGTGGCTGGCCGAACAGAAGGGCGAGCCGAAGTGGAATTTCCACAAGTACCTGATCGGCACCGATGGCAACCTGATTGAGGCCTATGGCTCCAAGGTGACGCCGGACAGCGCCGAATTGACCGCCGCCATTGAGAAGGCGCTGCCCAAGGGCTGATGGGATCAAGCCCCGCCCCTTGTAATTGTCTTACAGGCTGGGTTAGGGTCGGGCATACCGTCCATATGGACGGGTCCGACCCATCCTGTTGATTTGCCTGGGAAGAGATGAGCTACGGCCTCTACGACCACCGCCGCCGCTACCGCCGTCGCATCTGGGGCCGTGTGGGCAAGGTTGCCCTGGTTCTGGCCGTGCTAGGTGGTGTTGCCGGCTTCTCCTATCTCGTTGGTGTGGAGCAGCTGAAATCCCGCGAAGGCTCCATCCAGGAAGAACTGGCGAATATGACGGCGGCTAAGGACAAGGCCGAACGCCGCGCCCAGCAATTGCAGCAGATCGCCCAGACCCAGGAAATCCGCGCAAACGAGCTGGAAATCCGGCTGCAGCGTGAGGTGCCGAGCGGGGAGTTGGCCAAGATCACCGAACTGGTGGCCCGCAAGCTGGCCGAGGGGGTGAACCCCGAACGAATGGCCTTCGTCATCGAACAGACCAGCAATCCGCGTTCCTGCGCCCGGCCAGATACAAAGCGATTCGTGCTGCCCACCCCGATCTATCGCGGATCGAACACACAGGTAGCCTTTGCCGATGGCGCCATCATCGTGACGGGTGAGGGTGTGCCCGCCCGCAATGATGGCGGCAGCCCGGAAGCTTGGTACGATCCGACCAAGCCCGTGAAGCTCCGCTTCACCGATGCCAATGGCAAGGTGGATGAGGTCAATGGTGTCCTGCCACTGACCCACAACCTGATCTCCAGCGACAAGGAAGTGCGCCTGACGGTCGGCGCCGGTGCCCGGTCGTTTGTGGAGGTCACGGGCGAGGTCTGCCGCTTCCCGTAACCGGTATTGCTGTTGCATCGTCCATGTCCGAAAACCGCGAGCCGCCTTGGGTGGCCCGTGGCAGGATCAGGTCATGGAAACGCTCGACCCCACCGCCTGCTAC
>JAEMSB010000417.1:1713-4438 GCA_016463045.1 Niveispirillum sp. | reverse complement strand
GTCGTGTCCAACGGGGCGGGATGGTGGGTGACGGCGCGCACCGGGCAGCCGGGCAACGCCGAATTCCGGGACGCGGCGGGCCTGTTCGAACCCGACCTGATGAAGGATCTGTACCTGATCAGCGGCGGCGCCGGGGCCGTGGAGGTACGCCTGCCCAACCCGTCGGCCACGCAGGCCGTGGGAAGGCGCATTACGATAAAGAAATCCGACACATCCGACGCCATGGTCAGCGTCACTGCGGCCACCGGCATCGGCCCTGATGGCCGGGTGTGGAAACTGGCCCGGCAGTTCGAACAGGTGACGGTTTTCTCCAACGGTGCCGCCTGGTGGGTGACATCGGCCAGCCGCATGCCGGCCACGGTGCATTTCCATGAGGCGGCAGGCCTGTTCCAGCCCGACCTGGGTGCCGAACATTACCTTGTCTCCGCCCATGCCGGGGTGGTGGAGGTCCGATTGCCGGCCCCGGCGGCTGCCAATAGTGGCACACGCCTGACCGTGAAGAAGACCGATCCGTCCACCAACATCGTGAATGTGACCAGCGGTGACGGCAGTGGCGGCCCCGATGGTGGGCCTAAGACCCTGACGGCGCAGTATGACGGCATGACCCTGCTGTCCAACGGTGCCGCCTGGCACATTCTCGGGCGAACGTGATGGGTACCGCCGGGGAAGAGAAGGAAGACTTCATCGGCTTTCTGGACCGCTGGAACCTTGAGCAGGGCATGACCACCCCGGCCCTGCATGCCGATATGGCGGGCTGGCTGGAAAGCCGCTGGCGGGCGGGGTCGAAGGAACTGCTGCTGCTGGCCTTCCGCGACAGCGGAAAATCCACCCTGATCGGCCTGTTCTGCGCCTGGCTGCTGTATCTGGATGCCAATCGCCGCGTCATGGTGCTGGCCGCCGATACGCATCTGGCCAAGAAGATGGTGCGCACGGTCAAGCGCATTGTGGAGCGCCACCCGCTATGCCACGGCATGAAGCCCGCCAAGCCTGAATTGTGGGGTGCCGAAGAATTCGCCATCTCCCGCGACAAGGTGGGGCGCGACCCCTCCATGGTGGCCAAGGGCATCACCGCCAATGTCACGGGCAGCCATGCTGACATCGTGGTCTGTGACGATGTGGAAGTGCCCAACACCTGCGGTACCGCGGAAAAGCGCCTGGAACTGCGGCAACGGCTGGGTGAGATCGCCTATGTCCTGTCGCCGGGCGGAACCCAGCTCTATATCGGCACACCGCATTCGTTTCAGTCGATCTATAGCCGCCGCGCTTGCGTGGAGGAGGGGGAGGAGGTGCCCTTCCTCGATGGGTTCGACCGGCTGGAAAAGCCGATCTTCACCGGGGACGGTGACAGCGCCTGGCCCGACCGGTTCCCGCCAGAGGCGATTGAGCGCATCCGCCGGCGCAGCAGTGTCAATAAATTCGCCAGTCAGATGCTGCTGAAACCCGTCTCGTTGGAGGATGGGCGGTTGGATGCCGACAAACTGATCCCCTATGACTGGGAACTGATGCTGCCACAGACGGCACGGCCCCATTTCCTGTTGGGTCCCCACCGCCTGCGCTCGCTCCGCGTCTGGTGGGACCCGGCCCTGGGCCTGCGCGACAAGAAGCGGCGCAAGGCGGGGGACGGGTCCGTCGCCGTCCTGCTGGGGGAGGATGGGGAGGGGCGCTTCTTCATCCACCGCGCCCTGTACCTGACCGTGCCGTCGGGGTCGGAGGAAGAGGCAGGCGCCGCGCAATGCCGCGAGTTGGTGGCCATGGTGGCCGAAACCGCCGTGCCCCTGATCCATCTGGAGGTGAACGGCGTCGGTGCCTTCCTGCCCGAAACCCTGCGCCGCTGCCTGTTGGAACGGGGTCTGGGCAAGGTGGTGGTGCGGGAGGAAAGGTCAGTGCGGGCCAAGCTTGACCGCATCCTGGGCAGCATTGACGGGCCGCTGCACGCCAACCTGCTTTACGCCCATGACAGCGTCATTGCCGGCCCCCTGGGGCGGGAGATGCGGGAATGGCGACCGCGCGGGCGGTCCCATGATGACGGCCTGGATGCCCTGGCCGGCGCCATCGCCGCCTGCGCCCGCCAACGCCCCGACCATACCCGCCAGACCGGACCGATCCAGGCCCAGACCGATTTCGATCTGTAGATCCAGAACAGGAGAGGATGATGACAAGACCGTCACTGACCCCGGTAACCGAGCCCACACCCGCCGGTCCCGATGCCGCGCTGGATGCGCTGGCCCGTGCCATCTGGGCCCATGGCCGTGACCGGGGCATCCGCGCCATGGAGGCGCTGGCCGCCACAGCCATCAACCGCCGTTACCGGTCGCCGGGCCGGACATTGGCCGATCTTGTGCGTGACCCGGCCCTGTTCGCGGCTTGGGGACCCGATGATCCGCGCCATGCAGAGATGCAGGCCGTGGACAGCAATGATCCGGCCTTTGCCGCCGCCCTGCGCGTGGCGCGCCGGGCCATGGCCGGGGCCGATGGCCTTGTCGGTGGGGCCGATCATTTCGGGGATGATGCCCAGCCGCTGCCCGACTGGGCATCATCCCTGACGCCGACGGCAAGTCTGGCGGGCTTCAGCTTTTACCGCGCCTGAAAAAGAAATGCCGTCCCTTCACGGAGAAGAAGGGACGGCATCAGTTTTCCTCTGGGAACAAAAAGAGATACGAAGAAGCAGAAAACAGAAGTAAAGGCCGTTAGTCAGCGGCGCGCAGCATGGCCGTATAGACAGCCA
>JAEMSB010000417.1:0-1703 GCA_016463045.1 Niveispirillum sp. | reverse complement strand
GCCATCACCGTCTCGATACTGATATTCCCGGCACGGGCACCGGCCGTCAGCATCTCCTGCGTCGGCTTCACGGGTACGGCGGTCAGGCCGCGAATTCCCATCTGTTCCACTTCATTCAAAGCGAAACGCATCCGCTCACTGAGCATGCTTTCATTGACGTCCTGGAACATGCGGGCCGCGTCCTTCATGGCGGTTACTCCTGACCCTGGTGGGGTGGGCCGCTGGTCGCAACACCGGCCCGCCCTGTGGATGTTCAAATACTGGCGCAGCTTCCGGCCCGGCACCACTGTTCAGACGTATAGTTTGGGGTATTCATCCAATACATAACCTTTCGCGCGGTCTTTCGCGCCGATGGCATTCCTGGCACGGATCATGGCCGTGCTGGCAGTCGCCCCGCTTTCAGATTAGGGTGGCGTCCATCCTTTTGTCTTTTGAACGAAAACCATGGCATCCCCCATCTTCCATATGTGCCGCGCCGATGAATGGCAGACGGCCCAGGCCCTTGGCCGTTATGACGGATCGTCCCAGGACAAGGCCGATGGCTTCATCCATTTCTCCACGGGCGCGCAATTGCCGGAAAGTGCGGCCAAGCACCGGACGGGGCAGACGGGCCTGCTGCTGCTGACCGTCGATCCCGATGCCTGCGGTGCAGCGTTGAAGTGGGAAGCCTCGCGCGGGGGACAGCTTTTCCCCCATCTTTATGGCCCGCTGCTCCCCAGTGCCGTCATCCGCGTCGATCCGCTGCCGCTGGACGATGATGGGTTGCATGTCATGCCGGCGCATGTGGCCGGCGGGGGGCTGTGATGGTCGATCTCTATCCCCTGGCCCGCCCGTTCCTGATGGCGATGGATGCCGAACAGGCCCATAACCTGACCATCGCGGCCCTGAAAACGGGGCTGGTCCCTGGCGGGTCACGGCGTGACCCGGACGTGCTGGCCACCCGCGTCTTCGGCCTGGATTTTTCCAATCCTATCGGCCTTGCCGCCGGCTTCGACAAGAATGCCGAGGTGCCGGACGCCATGCTCAAGCTGGGCTTCGGCTTTGTCGAATGCGGCACCGTCACCCCGCGCCCGCAGGATGGCAATCCCAAGCCGCGCCTGTTCCGCGTGCCCACCGCCCAGGCCGTGATCAACCGCTTTGGTTTCAACAATCAGGGCCTGGACGCCTATGCCGCCCGGCTGTCGGCACGCGCCGGACGTCCCGGTATCGTCGGCGCCAATGTCGGCAAGAACAAGGATACGGTGGACGCGGCCAGCGACTATACCGCCTGCATCCGCCGCGTGGCGCATCTCGCCAAATATCTGGTCGTCAATGTCTCCTCCCCCAACACGCCGGGCCTGCGCACCCTGCAATCGCGCGATGCGTTGGCCGATCTCCTGGGCCAATGTCTGGCGGCACGCGCAGAGACGGGGGCCACGCCGCCCCTGCTGCTGAAGGTCGCTCCCGACCTGACGGACGAGGATAAGGCCGACATCGCCGCCGTCGTTCTGGACAGCGGTATCGATGGCCTGATCGTGTCCAACACCACGCTGGCCCGACCCGCCGCCATTCCGCCGACCCTGGCGGCGGAGGCCGGTGGCCTGTCGGGCCGCCCCTTGCTGGAACCCTCCACCAAGGTGCTGGGCGAGTTTTATCAGCTGCTGGGCGGCAAACTGCCGCTGGTGGGTGTGGGTGGTGTCTCGTCGGGTGCCGATGCCTATGCC
>JAEMSB010000416.1:3212-4467 GCA_016463045.1 Niveispirillum sp. | reverse complement strand
GTTGGCGAAATACTGGTCGAAATTCTCTTCCGCGGCCAGATAGGTGCCCCAGGGCGTGAAGCCGCCGGCGCAATTGTTGAAGGTGCCCAGCACCAGCGTACCCGTCGGGTCGGCGGGGGTCTTCAGCTTGGCATGACCGGCGGCGGGGCCGGTGACGCGCATCGGCGTGGTGCCGGTGATGCGGCGGTTGTAGGGCGACGTGACGTCATAGCTCCAGCGACCGTTCAGGATGCGGGCGTTGACGACGGAGACGCCATGCGCCTCGATCTCGGTCAGGGCCTCATTCTCGCTGCCGGTATAGCCCTCGAACATGTTCGGACCCGAGGTATACTCGTGGTTCACGCACATGATGTAGGACGGGTAGGGCAGGCGGCCGATCTTGGCCGGCGCACCAAAGCGCTCCGGGAAGACCGCGACCATGTCGCAGTTGAAACCAAAGCGCTTGGCTTGGTCGGCGGGCGTCTGCTTGGTCGGGTCGAACGGTGCCATGCCCGGGAACAGCGGGTCGCCCCAGCGGATCAGGGTATGGGCCTCATAGCCAGCCGGCACCGTGACCCGGTCAGCCTTGGTCTCGGCGACGGACGTGAAGCTCAGCGGCAGGGTGGCGGCCTGGGCCTCACGTCCCGTCAGGAAGATGCCGGGGGCCGACAGGGCTGCCGTAGCGGCAGCCGTCGCCGCCGAGCCGCGCAGGAAGTGGCGACGCCCAACGCTGGCCTCCAGCACTTTGTCGAAGGTTTTGTCCGCGCCAATGCCACGTTCTTCAAGGTCTTCGCGGTCAATTTCGGGGACGTCGATCTGGCTCACGGACTTACTCCCTGGATATGAGGCGCCGATCAAAGGCGGGGGAAATACGGTCGGCACTTCAAGTACACCAGTGAACAAGACGGTAATTTTGGGAATGTGTGAATATTATGCGTCAATTTCTTGAAGGTCGGCGAGTCATATCGTTCTGATACAAAGTATAGAGTTGCGACTAATTATCAATAGCAATATTGTGCATCTCTCTATACATCCATAAACTTCCATTAATCCGTAACAAATTCAGGTTAGAAGCCAGGGACGTTCTTAGGTCCGCTCCTTACCTGGATCGGCGGATCATCTCATTCATCCCGATCTCACGTCGCGGCGCCGCTGGCGTTGCAAGCAGGGAAGGTTGGCAGCGACCATGGGCATTCCTTCGATTCCGCTTCATACCCGCCGGTTGGGCAGGAAATTCGCGGCGGGTATGAAGCGGAATCGAAGGAATGCCCATGGT
>JAEMSB010000416.1:0-3202 GCA_016463045.1 Niveispirillum sp. | reverse complement strand
GCAGACGCTGCCGTCGGCGGCGGAGCCAAGGCGGCCGGACCTGCCGGCGCCGGCCCGCGCCGGTGCCCCGGCTGTCGGGGGGATCGAGATTGCGCCCGCACCGGGTGCCGCTCCCATTGCGGGTGCCGCCACCACGCCGCTGACCCTGTCGCGTATCGTGGTGGAAGGGGTTTCCACCCTTCCGGCCAACAGCTTTGATGATCTGACTGCCGCCGTTACGGGCAAGCCGGTGACGCTGGCGGATCTTTATGCGACAGCCGATGCCATCACCGCCCGGTACCGTGGCGCTGGTTGGGTCCTGAGCCGTGCCGTGGTGCCGGCCCAGCGTATCAGCGACGGTATGGCCACAATCCGCGTGGTTGAGGGGTTCATCACCAAGACGGTGATCGATGGTGATGCCGGTGCCCATGCCGGTCGTATCCAGTCCTACCTGGATCACCTGACGGCAACGAAGGGCGCGTTGAATATCCAGGACCTGGAACGCTGGCTGCTGCTGGTGAACGACCTGCCGGGCGTCACCGCCCGCGCCGTCCTGTCGCCGGCGGCCGGGCTGACGGGCGGCTCCGTTCTGACCTTGAAGGTCGAACAGGAGACGGTGCAGGCTTATGCCGCCATCGATAATCGCGGCTCCGTCTATACCGGCCCCTGGCGCCTGCTGGCCGGCGCCTCCTTCAACAGTGCCGTCAATGGCGGGCGGTTCACGCTGTCCGGCGTGACGGCGCTGGAAGAACCGAAGGAACAGCAGGGCCTGACCCTGTCCTGGGACCAGCAAGTGGGGTCGGAAGGTACCCTGCTGGGCGTACGCGGCAGCGTGCAGCGCGGTGAACCGGGCGACAGCCTGGAAGCGCTGGAGGTAACGACGCGCTATACCGGCCTGACGCTGCGCGCGGCCCACCCGGTGCTGCGCACCCGGTCCCGCAGCCTGACCATCGATACTGAATTCACGGCCTATGAGACTCGCACGGCCTTTTTCGGTCAGCGTTTCGCGCAGGATGTGGTGAGGACCCTGTCGCTGGGCGCCGATTTCACCCTGGTGGACCAGGCCGGGGGTGCAAACCGCTTTGCCGCCCGTCTCGTGCAGGGTTTGGATCTGTTCGGTGCCACCCGCAACGGCGCCCCTGACAAGTCGCGCGCTGCCGGTTCGGCGGAATTCTCCCGCATGACGTTCGACGCAGAACGGGTGCAGGCGCTGGGCCATGGGCTGTCGCTGCGGCTGGCCGCATCGGCCCAGATCGCCGACCGCTCCCTGCTGGCGCAGGAGGAGTTCAAGCTGGGGGGTGCCGCCTTTGGCCGCGCCTTCGATGATGGCGAACTGTCGGGCGACGAAGGCATCGCGGGCCTGATTGAGCTGCGCTATGCACTGCCCGTCGGGGATGCGGTCGGTGTTCAGCTTTATGGCTTCTACGACCATGGCAAGGTCTGGAACGACGATCCGGTGACCGCTATGGATGGGGTGGAACTGGCCTCGGTCGGGGCGGGGTTGCGCGCCAATCTGGATACGCTGATGTCAGCCGACCTGCAGGTGGCCAAGCCCCTGCGCCGCGATGTGGCGACCAAGGGAGATCGCGACGCCCGCTTCTTCGTCGCCATCACCACCCGTTTCTGATCCGCGCACCCGATGCACAAGGGGAACGATCCCATGGCCCGTGAACTGCTCTCCCGCCGCCTTCTGGCTGGCACCGCCCTGGCCGGTGTCGCCATGGCCCTTGGCGGCGGCGCCCTTGCCAATCCGGTAAATCCCACCGTGGTCCATGGCGTGGCCGGCTTCACCAGCAACGGTTCGGTGCTGGAAGTCACCCAGGGCACGGACAAGGCCATCATTGACTGGCGCGGCTTTGACATCGCTGCCGGCGAGACAACGCGCTTCATACAGCCGGGCAGCGGCTCCATCGCCCTGAACCGGGTCGGCGGCACCACCGCGTCGACCATCAACGGCTCCCTGACCGGCAATGGCCGTATCTTCCTGATCAATCCTAACGGCATCCTGTTTGGCGCTGGCTCCAGCGTCGATGTCGGCGCCCTGGTCGCGACCACCGCCGATATCGCGAATGACCGTTTCCTGGCCGGCGACTACCGTTTCGACAGGGCGTCCACGGTTGCCGATGCCAGCATTGCCAACAGCGGCACCATCAAGGCGGGCATGGCCGCCCTGGTGGCGCCCCAGGTGCGCAATAGCGGTACCATCCAGGCCAGCCTGGGCTCTGCCACCTTGGGTGCCGCACAGCGTTTTACGCTCGATCTGGCTGGTGACGGCCTGATCAGTTTCGATGCCAGCTCCGCCATTGACGGCGCGCGTTTGCAGCAGGCGGGGCTGGTGCAGGGCAGCCGGGTCGTGTTGTCGGCTGCCACGGCTGCCCGCGTTGTGGATAGCGTCGTCGACATGACCGGCGTGGTCGAGGCCCGTACCGTTCGCCAGGATGGCGCCGATATCGTCCTGGATGGCGGGCAGGGCGGTGTTGCCGTTTCCGGCACGCTCAACACCAGTGGCGGCGGTGTGCGGATCAGCGGCAGCCAGGCAACCGTGACCGCCGGCCTGACCGTCAATGGTTCGCTCAACACGACCGCCGGGGCGATCAGCGTCGCCAACGGCGCCACGGTCAGCAGCAGCGGTGCACAGACCTATACGGGGGACCTGTCCCTGGCCGGCAATCTGGTGGGAACACAGGCCGGCGCCATCACGGTGACCGGCGGGCTGACCGTCGGGGAGCTTTCGACCATCGTGACCGGCGGCAATGCCGGCGACGCCATCACGCTGGGCAGCGTCAATGGTCCGGGCTTTCTCACGCTTGATGCGGGCAATGGTGCGGTATCGCTGGGCCGCGCCGGGTCCAGCTGGGCGCTGGCCGGCCTGTCGGCCAAGGGCAGCGCCATCGCGCTGTCCGGCGTGACGACGACGGGGCAGCAGGATTATGCCGGCGCCGTTACCCTGTCCGGTGACCTGGTCAGCACTGTCGGCGGCGCCATCCGCGTCACCGGTCCCGTGACCCTGGCCAGCGACAGCACACTGGTGACCGCCGGTAGTGCCAGTGACGACATCGCCATGACCGGTGCCGTGAACGGCGCTTATGCGTTGCAACTCGACGCTGGCAGCGGCCGGGTGACGCTGGGCGGTGCCGTTGGTGCGACCAGCGCTTTGAAGCTGCTGGCGGCTGGCGGTTCGCGGGTCAGCCTGGGTAACGTTACGACCACGGGCCTTCAGGAT
>JAEMSB010000415.1 GCA_016463045.1 Niveispirillum sp. | reverse complement strand
TGCGCCGCATAGGTGACGTCACCAAAGGTGGTGTCGCAGGTCACCATGTAGGTTTCACCATTGCAGATGGGCACCAGCACGCTTTCCTGCGGATAATGCACATCATCACCCGGATAGTAATGGATGGAGGCCGCCCCCCGCAGCAGACCATCGACCGTGACGGTGGCAGAACCACGGGCACCACTGCCGCCATATTTCAGCGATACCAGCAGAAAGCCGTCGCTGGTCGCTGCCAGGGTCAATGGCTCAGCCGCGGAGACAGACAGGCTGGACGCCCCCAGAACGGATGCTTTGCCATCGGCCCGACCCAGGGCGAAGCTTTGAAGCACGGGTAGCAGCGGGGTGCCAAAGGTCGTGGTCTGCGCCAGTTCCGCGCGCAGTCCCTGCTGCACCGGCAGCGCCAGGCTGGCCATCCAGGCATAGCGCTGATCCTGGCCATAAAGATGGCCAGAGGCATAGGCACAAGGCACCGCCACCGCATCCGCCGGGCCGACAGAACCGGTGGTATAGCCGCGCGCGCCATCCACGGAATAGTTGGTATAGGCCGTGAGGATCGTATCCACATTGTACTGGTTCAATGTCGATGCCCGGACAGGGTCGGGCGTGCTGATATGCGGGGTGTTCAGATAGACCCGCGCGGCGGCATCCATTGTCGCGACCCTGGTAGCCGCATCCGCCCCTGTGATCAGCGCCGACAAGGGCAATATATCCGGCGACAGTCCCGCCGTGCCCAGACCCAGCAACAGCACGGGATTGCTGTAGCAGGAGGCAAAGAACGAGGCGGGCTGGTCCGGCGCATAGGTGCCGCCAACCGCGCTGATGGTCGATGACATGTCGTCCTGATACTGATCCAAGTACTGGCTATCGCTGTAGCTGGCGCTGGCGCTGCCCGTAACCTTGCCAATCTCCGTCTGGAACGAGCCGGAGATCGCGGTCTGAAGTTTCGCGTGATCGGCGGCCTTCACCACGCTTTTGGAGATGGTGGTCGCCTTCGCCATGAACCCGCCAAACACACCAGAAACCAGAAAATAGGTCCCGTATTTCTGGAAAAAGGTAGCGTAGGCCTGATAGTCGTCGCTGGAGGTTATCGTGGCAGGCAGTGCTGCCAAATCGGCACTGAAGCCAGATGTCAGCGACGCCTGCGCCGCACCACAATCACGCAGGATACTGTAACATTGCTGCGACGCGAATGTCAGGAAATACTCCTTCGTCACATCACTGAAGAAGCTGGCACCATAGGTCAGCTTGCTGGAAAAATTTCCCGAATATTTTTGGCCATGCAAGCCAGCAGAAACAGCGACCGAGAAGGAATATTTGAAATCAGAGACGGTCCGCATGAAATGTTCGGAATTACTATACCCGAACTCCGTACGCTCCATAAAGACCACCCCATCGGGGATGGAGCAGGTGACGCTGTTGAACTGGCTCTGGGTGCCATTCGCATAGGTCAATTGAAAGACCGGCTGCGTCAGGAAGGATGATTGCAGCGGATCAAAGCCGTTTGTCAGATAAGGCGTGCAGTTCGGCGGAGGCAATGGATTGGGCAAAGCGGTAGCGGCCGCGGAAGCGGCTGGGGTCGCAATGGACATGGTTGTTCCTTTCCAACGGCAAAGACCAGAGGCGGCTTTGCTGCTTGAGTGCCGTGCGGATAAAGAAAAGCGGTTCACATCTACATTCTGTGGATGTGCTGAACGACCGCTTTGTCATGAGACGGTAGGAAAGTAACATTAACCTTGCGTTTACGCAATCCAATTTACATTAAATGCATATGACTTTTAGTCGACCCGCCTAGAGGAGGCCTGCATTTCATGCAGCGTCATCTCGCATCACCCCAGTTTCGCATAGGCATAGTCATAGAGGTGCTGAAACCCCAGGCGTGCATAGAGCGCCAGGGCCGGCGCGTTGGCGGCACCGACCTGGAGATAGGCACCCACCGCCCCCTCCCCCACAGCGCGGGCCAGCATGTCGGCCATCAGACGACGCGGCAACCCCTGCCCCCGCCGATCGGGCCGGCAGGCGACCTTGTAAAATCCGGCCCATCCACGATCCAGCACGCAAAGGCAGGCCGCCACCGGCTCCCCATCCTGCCACAGCATCGCAAAGCGCGGGCGAGCGGCAATGCCGTTCAGGATGGACAGCAGGGCCGGCATCTCCGCCTCGGGCACCGGCACCATACGGCGATAGGCATCCATCCAGGCCTGATCCAGCCTTTCCTGCACCCGCACCGCCGCATCCGGTGCCGCCGCTGTGATCCCGTTCAGCGGACGGAACAGCACCCGGCTCTGGCTGGCGATGCCGTAACCCCGATCCGCCAGCCGCTGCCCCAGGTCGGGCGGTGACAGGGGCGTCAGGCGGAATTGCGGCGGCAGTCCCTGACGGCGATACTCCGCCTCCACCATGTCGATGGTGGCATCGTCAATGGCACTCATCGCCACCACGGCATTGGCCGAATTGGCCCGCCCCGTATGACCCGCGGCAAAATACAGTGCCCAGCCCTTATGGATGATGCGGCGCGGTGCCGGCCAGGCCGTCATCGACAAATCTTCCAACAGGGCAATATCGTCGATCTGATCGGGCGACAGCATGAAATGACGATCCATGGCAGGAAAACGGGCCGGCGAAGCGCCTGGTGCTTGAAGGCAGAATAATCTGCCATGCTGAAAAACAGGCAGGCCATGCCAAGGTCGGGGGGCGGACACCACGAATACCGCAGTGCCGAAGCGTTGACGAGACGGGGGGTTAGGCGTAAGTCACTTCGGCGATTTCTTTGTCTCATAAACCGCCGGTGGTCCCGCCACCGGACGTCAGCTCCCTTGGCGGGGGGAGGGCGTGGGCAAACCCCGGCCAGCACCAAGGACGAAAGAGAAATGACCGACACGCCTGCGGCCAAGCGGCAACGGCCCTTGTCCCCTCACCTGCAGGTCTACCGGCTGCCCTTGCCGGCCCTGACCTCCATCGCCCACCGCATCACCGGCGTGGGGCTGACCGTTGGTACCTTGCTGCTGGTATGGTGGCTCGTTGCCGCCGCCGCAGGCCCCGAGGCCTATGCGACAGCCAGCGGCTTCATCGCCTCCCCCATCGGTCTGTTGCTGATGTTCGGCTGGACGGCGGCCCTCTGGTACCACCTGCTGAACGGCCTGCGCCACCTGATCTGGGACGGTGCAAAGATGCTGTCCCTGGGGCAATCCTACTACAGCGCGAAGCTGGTCATCGGCAGCGCCATTGTGGCGACCGTGGTGACCTGGGTCGTGGCTTTCGCGGTCTGACGGGGGACATGATGGCCAACGATACCAACAGCTTCCGCACGCCCATCGGCCGCGCCCGCGGTCTGGGTTCCGCCAAGACCGGCGCACAGGCTTGGCTCGGCTACCGCATCGCTTCCGCCGCCCTGGCGGTGCTGACGATCCTGTTCATCATCCTGGTGATCAGCCTGATCGGCGCACCGTACGAACAGGTGGTCGCTACCTTCAAGCAGCCCGGCCCGGTCATCCTGACCGTTCTGTTCCTGGGCTTCCTGTTTCATCATGCCGCATACGGTATGCAGGAAGTCTACGAGGACTATATCCACGGGAAGCTGGCGAAGCTCTTCGCCATCGGCGCCACCAAGCTGGTGGCCCTGGCCCTGTTCCTCGCCGGCGCTTTTGCCGTCCTGAAGATCGCTTTCGGAGCCTGACATCATGGCGACCGCTTACAAGATCATCGACCACGAATATGACGTGGTTGTCGTTGGCGCCGGTGGCGCCGGCCTGCGCGCCACCTTCGGCATGGCCGAAAAGGGGCTGAAGACCGCCTGCATCACCAAGGTGTTCCCCACCCGCAGCCACACCGTGGCGGCCCAGGGCGGCATCTCGGCGGCCCTTGGCAACATGGGGGATGACGACTGGCGCTACCACATGTACGACACCGTCAAGGGGTCGGACTGGCTGGGCGACCAGGACGCCATCGAATATATGGTGCGCGAGGCCATCCCCGCCATCATCGAGCTGGAACATCAGGGTGTGCCGTTCTCGCGCACCGCTGAAGGCAAGATCTACCAGCGCGCGTTCGGCGGCATGACCACGGAATATGGCAAGGGTCAGGCCTACCGCACCTGTGCGGCGGCTGACCGTACCGGCCACGCCATGCTGCATACGCTGTATCAGCAGAGCCTGCGCCACCATGCCGAATTCTTTATCGAGTATTTCGCCCTCGACCTGCTGATGGACGAGGAAGGCGTGTGCCGGGGCGTGCTGGCCTGGAACCTGGACGATGGCACCATCCATCGCTTCCGTGGTCACCAGACCGTGCTGGCTACCGGCGGCTATGGCCGCGCCTATTTCTCCGCCACCTCGGCCCATACCTGCACCGGCGACGGCGGCGGCATGGTGCTGCGCGCCGGCCTGCCGCTGCAGGACATGGAATTCGTCCAGTTCCACCCGACCGGCATCTATGGCGCCGGCGTGCTGATCACCGAGGGTGCGCGCGGCGAGG
>JAEMSB010000031.1:15017-16840 GCA_016463045.1 Niveispirillum sp. | reverse complement strand
CCTGGTCCGCCGCCGGCCCATCAATACCGGCATCTCCTTCGGCTTCCAGACCTTCGATCAGATGCTGGGCGCCATGGCCGCCGTGGCGCGCGAAGGGGTGGCGTCGGAGGCGTTCGGCCTGGACCCGTTCCTGCAAAAGCAGCGCTTGGGCATGGGCGATCTGAAATCCGATTTGAAGATGCTGCTGGCCGTTGGCCGTGCGGGCCGCGGGCCGATTGAGTCGCTGCTGCAGATGGCCAAGATCGTGATTGCCGGGCGCGGCTTCCTGGACGGCATCAACTATTCCGCCCATTATACGGTCGATGCCTTTGACCGGGATGAGGAACGGTCCATGCTGCGCCGGATCCGGGCCGCGGCGGAACCGTTTGGCAAGGAGATCGAGAACTCCATGCCGACCCTGGTCCGTGCCTATCCGTTCCCGCCGCTGAACCATATCCTGGGGCCGAAGGGGGAGCGTTGGGTGCCGGTACATGGCATCCTGCCCTTCAGCCGGGTGGCTGCCTTCCGTGCCGATCTGGATGAGCTCTACGCCCGCCATGCGGGGGACATGACGCGGCACAAGATTCTGGCCGCCGCCATGTTCTCCACCATCGCCACCCACGGCTTCCTGTACGAACTGGCCTTCTATTGGGAGGATGAGCGCGCCGCCTTCCATGACCGCATCCTGGAACCGGACGCCGCCCGGAACCTGCCCCGCTATCCCGCCAATCCGGAAGGGGCGGCCCTGATGCGGCAGCTCAAGAAGGAATGCGTAGCCCTTTATGCCAAGCATGGCGCCGCACACCTGCAGGTGGGACGGCTCTACCCCGTGACCAGCGCCATGAACCCGGTGACGCGTGCGGTTCTGGGCGCCGTGAAGGCGAATGTAGACGCTGCCGGATTAATGAATCCGGGTGCCCTGGGTCTGTAAGCTGCCGGGCGGGGAGGGGGCATCCCCTCCCCATCATGCCTTACGGCAGAACCACCTGCCGGATCACCCGGCCTGCCGCCAGTTCGTCCATCAGACGGTTGATCTCTGACAGGGGTGCCGTCCCGCTCAGCAGCCGATGCACCGGCAGCCGTCCGGCCCGCCACAGGCCGATATAGCGCGGCACGTCGCGCGACGGGATGGAGGAGCCCATATAGCTGCCCATCAGCACCTTGCCTTCGGCCACAAGCGAGACCGCCGGGAAGCTTAGCATCTCCGCCGGGTTGGGCAGGCCGACGGTGACGGTGCGCCCGCCCCGGCGTGTGGATTTGTAGGCGGCGGCCAGCACGGCGGCCTTGCCCGCCGTCTCAATCGCCACATCGGCCCCGCCGCCCGTCAGGTCGGCGATGGCCTGGGCCGCATCGGCGGGAGCCACGGCGGCGGCGGCCCCCAGTTCCAGGGCCAGCTTGCGCTTATCCTCAATCGGATCGACGGCGATGACCGGGTTAGCCCCGGCAGCCACGGCGCCCAGCAGTGACGATAGGCCGACCCCGCCCAAACCATAAACGACGACGCTTTCACCCGGCTTCACAGCGGCCGTGTTCATCACGGCACCGACACCGGTCAGCACGGCGCAGCCGAACAGGGCCGCGATTTCCGGCGCGATGTCGGACGGGATCTTCACGGCGGAACGCTGGTCCACCACGGCATGGGTGGCAAAGGCCGACACGCCCAGGTGATGGTTCACCTCTTTGCCCGGCAGTTCCATGATCCGCCGCCCGCCGCGCAGCAGCCGCCCCTCACCATTCGCCGTCGCCCCCGGCTGGCAGAGATAGCCTTCGCCGGCCCCGCAGCAGGCACATTGCCCACAGGCCGGCAGGAAAGCCAGGACCACGCGGTCGCCCGGCTTGAACGG
>JAEMSB010000031.1:13476-15007 GCA_016463045.1 Niveispirillum sp. | reverse complement strand
GTCAGGATCGCCCGTTTCCAGCACCGTCGCCGCCGCTTCATGCCCCAGGGCCATGGGCATGGGGCGGGGCCGATCACCATTGATCACCGACAGGTCGGAATGGCACAGGCCGGCGGCATCGATGCGTACCAGCAATTCACCAGGACGCGGCGGGGCCAGTTCCACCTCTGCCAGACGCAGCGGTCGGCTTTCGGCATAAGGGCCGGGCAGGCCGATCTGGTCCAGGATGGCGGCGGTGATACGCATTTGGCGAATCCTTGTTGCTTGGACGGTGGCCCTCACACCGGGGCATGGCGGACAGTGCCGATCATGCCCCGGATCATGGCCTGATGGTAAGTCATGTCGGTTGCTTGGCAATGACCAGCCGGGCGGCCTCTGCCCCGGCCAGACGGCCCAGCGTGACCGCCGCGCAGATGCCCATCGCCGGCAGATAGCCCCAGCAGGAAGGCCCGGAAACCGACCGCGCGGCTCCGCCACAGGCGAAGAGATTGCGCAGGGGCTGTCCGCTGACTGCCAGAACGCGCCCGCGCCCATCGGTGCGCAATCCACCCTGTGTATGATAGATGGCACCGCGCAGGCGCAGCGCACGCAACGGCGCTTCCGGCACCGGATCTGTCCAGCGGCGCCCCTGGCTGTCAGGGTGGCTTGCGGCCTTCGCGGTGCGAATATCGTCCAGGCTGGCGGCCAGACGGGTCGGATCGGCGCCGATGCGCAGCGCCAGATCGGTTACACTGTCGGCGGCGCGCGCGGCGTTCAGTTCCCGCAACTGCACGCTTTCGGGGATGTGGGCACAAGCCTGCTCAATCCGCTGATCGAACACGACCCAGGCCCTTCCATCGGGCTGTGCCAATACCGGATGCACGACCGCTGAAATATCGTCGGTCTCGTCGATGAAACGGTCGCCATGTTGATTGACCAGGAAGCCGCCCTCCAGGATGAAGCCCGGCGGCAATGTTACCCCCTGCGGGTCGGTCAGCATGCCGTAACCCTGATAGGCGCCCATATCGGCCAGATCGGCACCCAGGGCCGCGCCTAAGCGGATACCCAGGCCGTCGCTGCCCTCATGTCCGTGATAATGGGCGTCACCGGCATCGGGGATATGGGTGCGCACCATATCGCGGTTGCCGGCAAATCCGCCTGTCGCAAGGATCAGGCTGTCGCAGCCGATGGCTTCCCGGCTGCCGTCGGGCCGTTCGATCACGATGCCGGCGACCCCGCCCGCACCATCATCGGCAATCTCCACCAGGCGCGCCTGATGGACCACATCCACCCCGGTCTCTTCCAGGCGGCGGTGCAAATACATCAGGGTATCATTGCCGCTGCGCCCCGGCCAGCCATGGACGCGCAGCCGTGAATGGCCGAACGCCGCCTTGAAGCGGACATCCAGCTCATAAGGAAGGCCATGCTGTTCGACCAGCCAGTCCAGGGTCGGGCCTGCCCCATCGGCAATGGCGCGGGCCAGCACCGGGTCGGTCAATCCCCGCGTCTTGGCCATGATGTCGGCATACAGCGTATCGGGATCGTCCTGGAT
>JAEMSB010000031.1:0-13466 GCA_016463045.1 Niveispirillum sp. | reverse complement strand
CCTCTGCGCCGCCGTACCGGCGGCGCAGAGCAGACCCTGGGACATGGAGGTCGTGCCAAACGGCACTGCATCCTGCTCAATCAGCAGCACATCCGCCCCGGCATCGCGGGCGGCAAGGGCGGCGACGGCACCTGCCGCCCCACCGCCAGCGACGATCACCGGTATGGAATAGTCGAACTGCATGGCCGTCCGGATCAGGTGTTCGGCGCGCTGGTGTTGGTGAAATTCTTCCAGTCGCTGGTGACGAACACCTCGTCGATCAGGGTCCGCTGGAAGCACTTGCCGCCCTTGTACCAATGCCAGGTGCGCGACCGGAACTTGCCGCAATCGGAAATCTGGATCATCTCATAGAGATACAGGTCATCATCGCCCTTGCGGGTCCAGTGCAGGCAGGTGGAGCGGTTGAAATCGTCCGGCTTCATGGCGGCGGCCCAACCCTTGATCAGGTCATTATCCCACCAGATGCGGCCATCGGCATAAGAGGCGGGGAAGTCGCGCACGTCGGTGCGGCCATCTTCCCAGAAATAATGGTTGGTCTGGTGGTACGGGAACTCGCCATCTTCCTTCAGGCGGCAGATCAGGCGCGAGCGGTGTTCATCGACAAGCTTGCCCGTTTCCGCGCTGTAATAGCGGTACCAGCCTTCCCAGACGCCCTCGTTGCGGGCCAGCAGAGGCATGTCACGGCGCAGTTCGGCGACATTATTGCTCATATCCAGAAATCCTTATGCTTGTGAGTGTCGGATCAACGCAGATCGACGGTGACCTTGCCCATTGACCGCCCGGAAAGCAGGTGCTCCACAGCGTCCGGCACCTGGGCCAGACCTGTGAACGGCGTGTCATCGAAGGTGACGGTGATTTTGCCCGCTGCGTGCAGGCTGAACAGTCTTTCGCGTGCTGCTGGCCACAGGTCGGTCAAACGGCCATTCATGAAGCCGCGTACCGACGCGCCCTTGTAGTAGAGCTTGTTGCCGACGCGCGGTGCCGTGACGATTTCCGGCTTGCCGTCCAGGTCCTGGGCCGCACCCGCCACCACAACGCGCCCCAGCGGGGCGACATTGTCCAGAAAGGCATCGAAGATCGCGCCGCTGACGGTATCAACGGCCAGATCCAGGGCATCCCGGAACTCCGTGGACAGAACCTTGGCCACATCCTCCCGCTTGTAGTCAATCACCCGGTCGGCGCCCAGGGACCGGACGAAGGCCGATTTCCGCTCACCCCCACAGACGGCGACCACCCGCGCCCCGGCCAGCTTGGCCAGTTGCACCAGCAGATGGCCAAGACCGCCCGCCGCCGCCGAAATGGCAACCGTCTCCCCCGCACGCAGCCCGCCGACATGTTCCAGCGCCAGCAACGCCGACACGCCGGTGGAGGCCAGCGCCAGATAGTCGCGGTGGGCAGTGGGGGTCGGGATGAACTGCGTCGCGGGCGCAATGTTCGCCTGACGGTAGCCGCCCGTGAAGCGATTGGTGGCGGCGGCGTCACCGGGCTTGAAGCCCGTCACCCCTTCGCCCACCGCTTCTACCACGCCGATGGCTTCCACCCCCGTCCAGGTGGGCATGGGGATGCGGATATAATCCACGGCGTTACGCGCGATCTGCGTATCGAAGATGCCATTGACGCCGCACCAATGGTTGCGCACCCGGATTTCACCGGGACCCGGATCGCGCAGCGGCTGCTCAACGATGTCCGCCGCCTCGCGGAAGCTCTGTGCGAAGCGGACCTGTTGCAGGGCCTTGTAGGTCTGGCTCATTTTGGCCCCTTGGCAAAGCCCAGCACGCCGGGGTTCATCAGGCGGGCGGGGTCCACCGCATCTTTCAGTGCATCCAGAAGTGCCTGGCTGGCTGCGTCCCGGCTTTCACGGTAGGGGTAGGTGCGCCCCACCTGCAGGTGCCCGCAGCCAAAGCGCCGGAAGGTGGCGATTAGGCGCTTGCGGGCTTCGGTTACCACGGCTGTGGCGTCGGGATTGTCGGCATGTTCGGGCAGGCGCGCCATATGCGTGGGTTCCAGCGCCTGGTAATGCACCGGCAGACGCTTTTCCGGCCAGTAGATCACGGGTTCTACGATCAGGGCGTTGGTTGACAGGGATGTGAACAGGTATCCGGTCTTGATATTAAGCTTGGCGAAATCGTCGGCCATGCCGGCGAATACCTGCTCCACCGCCTCGTAAAGTTCGGGTGCCTTGGACAGGGAAATCTGACCATGGATGGGGATCCAACGCTCACCCCCCGGCCCCAGCGCGCTGTTCAGCGGGGGGAAGGGCATGGCGCGGATGACCTTGGCGATAGTATTCGCCACCTCCCGGCCATGATGTTCCGCCGCGATGCGCCGGGCCGTGGCCATATCATGCGCCACCCCCTCCGCCGACCGCCCCTCAGCGTTCAGATGCAGGGGAAAACTGTCCTCGCTGACGAAACTGCGTCCGGCCCCGGCGACCCGCACCGCCTCCCACAATCCGCGCAGCAAGGACTTCTGACGTGTGACGACGGCGCCCAGCGCCTTGACGTCGCTGGTCATCGACGCGCGCTGCATACGTACCCGCGTCAGGCCGGGGTCGAAGGCGCACATCTCTGCCGCGACACCGGCCCGCGCCAGGGCCGCCATGGCACGCATCAGATCGCCGCCGGTGGGGAATTCAAAGCTGGCGTAATCCTCATATTTTGGGGCCTGGATCAGACGCAGGGTGATATGGGCCTTCGTTCCGAAGGCACCGCAATCACCGCAGAACAGGCCCGTCAGGTCGGGGCCGAAATGCCGGTAGAAGGGGGTATCGCCATCCTCCCCACGTGCGCCAGTACGCAGGATCGACCCGTCGGCCAGCACCATGGTCAGGGCCACGACGCTTTCGCTGGTCGTGCCGTAATGGCCGGCGCCCAGCATGGCGTTCTGCTGTGACACGCCCCCGCCGATGGTGGAGAGCAGGCCCGACATGGGGCCGAAGAACGGTGTGCGCAACCCGTGCGGGGCCAGCGCCTTGTTCAGGTCGATCCAGGTGCAGCCGGCCTCAACCGTCACCACCATGTCGTCGGGGCGCAGATCGATGACGCGGTTCATCCGCCGCATGTCCAGCGATACGGTGCCCGACACGGTGGGAATGTAGCCTCCGGTATAGCTCATACCCGCGCCGCGCGGTGCCAGGGGCACCTGATGCCGGTGAAGCAGGGCCGTGATCGCGGACAATTGCTCCAGATTGTCAGGCGCCACCACCAGGGCGACCGGCTCGGCACTTTCCGACCAGATATCGCCGCTGTGCAGACGGCGGGTTGCCGCGTCGTCGGTCACACCGTCGGGACCCGTGATGGAAATCAGGGCGGCTTTCAAGCCGTTGCCCATATTGTCACCGTGAGAAGCACTGTCCGGCATGACCCTAACCTCAATCCTCGACAATCCTGGGGCGCAGACTATCTGGCAGTCCGGGGGCGGGCGCGGTCGGGTCGCGTGAATGTCCGCAAGGCGGTCACACCATCGTGCAGGCTTGGCGCGGCCGGCGGGGACATGATGTGTTCCGCATGAATATGGAACAGGGGCCGGGGACCGGGCGATGCCGTTTACCCTTTATGACAAGCTGTGGAACAGCCATGTGGTCGCGGAAGAGGAAGGCGGGATCAGCCTTCTCTATATCGACCGCGCCATGCTGCATGAGGTCAGCAGTCCGCAGGCCTTTGCCGGCCTGCGGGAGAAGGGGCTGAAGGTCCGTAATCCCGGCGCCTTCCTGGCCGTGGCCGATCATTCCGTCCCCACCCTCCACCGCGGCCGGCCCATCGCCGATCCCCAGGCCCGCGCGCAGGTGGAGCTGCTGGCCCGCAATGCCAATGATTACGGTATCGATATGATTGGCCTGGACGATCCGCGTCAGGGGATCGTACATGTTACGGGGCCGGAACAAGGCTTTACCTTACCGGGTTTGACGCTGGTCTGTGGTGACAGCCATACGGCCACGCATGGCGCTTTCGGCACCCTGGCTTTCGGTATCGGGTCGGGCGAATGCGAAAGCGTCCTGGCCACACAGGTTCTGCGCCTGACCAAGGCCAGGACACTGCGCGTCAATGTCCATGGCGATCTGCCGCCCGGCGTCGGGGCAAAGGATATTATCCTGGCGGTGGTGGGAAAGCTGGGTAGCAATGGGGCCATCGGCCACGCCATCGAATATGCCGGTCCCGCCATCCGCGCCCTGACCATGGAAGGGCGCATGACCCTGTGCAATATGAGCATCGAGGCAGGGTCCCGCACCGGTCTGGTGGCACCGGACGGGGTCACCTTCGCCTGGCTGAAGGACCGGCCCCTGGCGCCGAAGGGGGCGGATTGGGACGCGGCTGTCGCCCATTGGCGGACGTTGCCCAGCGATGAAGGCGCGGTCTTCGATCGGGAGATCGATATCGACGCCACAAAGCTGGTGCCGCAGGTCAGCTGGGGCACCAGCCCGGATCAGGTGGCCGATATCACGGGCCGTGTGCCCGACCCGGCGGGTGCCAGCGACGCCGAGACGGCGGCTAAGATGACCAAGGCCCTGTCCTACATGGGTCTGACAGCGGGTATGCCGGTGCGCGATATTGTCGTCGGCCATGTCTTCATCGGGTCCTGCACCAATGGCCGGATCGAGGATCTGCGCATCGCGGCCCGCGTTCTGAAGGATCGCCGCATCGCCGATGGCGTCCAGGCGTTGGTTGTGCCGGGATCGCAGGCGGTCAAGCAGCAGGCCGAAGCCGAGGGCCTGGACGCCATTTTCCGGGCCGCCGGCTTTGAATGGCGCGAACCGGGCTGTTCGCTTTGCGTCGCCATGAATGATGACCGGCTGCCGCCCGGTGCGCGCTGCGCCAGCACGTCGAACCGCAATTTCGAAGGGCGGCAGGGCCAGGGGGCGCGTACCCATCTGATGGGCCCGGCCATGGCCGCCGCGTCCGCCATCGCCGGCCATATTGCCGACCCGCGCGACTATCTTGGGGAGGCTTGATCCATGCAGCCCTTCACGACCCTGACCGCCATCGCCGCCCCGCTGATTGAAGCGGATATTGATACGGACATCATCTATCCCGCACGCTTCCTGACTATCACGGAGAAGAAGGGGCTGGGCCTCTATGCCTTCCATGACCGCCGATATGACGGGCAGGGGGGGGAGGTGACAGATTTCGTTCTCAACCGCGATCCCTGGCGTCATGCCGGCATCCTGGTCGCCGGCCCCAATTTCGGCTGTGGCTCGTCGCGCGAACAGGCCCCTTGGGCCATCCTGGATCTGGGCATCCGCTGCATCATCGCGCCCAGTTTCGGGGAGATTTTCCGGGGCAATTGCTATCGCAACGGCATGCTGCCGGTGACGGTGGGGGAGGCGGACCATGCCGCCCTGCTGTCCGATGCAAATGCCGGGGCCAGCCTGCATGTCGATCTGAATACCCGAACCATCACCCGGCCTGATGGTTCAACCATTGCCATCGCCATTGATGACGGCAAACGCGATGCCCTGCTGAATGGCTGGGACGAGGTGATGGGCATCCTGAACCTTTATGCCGGCACCATCGACCGGTACGAGCAGGATCGCCGGACGCGCCTGCCCTGGCTTACCCGCTGATAACTTCCATCTTCATACAGAGAACATCATGGCCAATCCCATCCTTCGCCAGAAGCTGGCTTCCCGGCAGTTCATCACCGCCCCCGGCATTCAGGACATGATCGCCGCCGTCGTCGCCAACAAGGTCGGCTTCGACATCGTCTATGGTAGCGGTTACTGGACCGTCGCGTCGGCCTATGGCCTGCCCGATGCCGGCATCGCGTCGGTGACGCAGATGGTGGATCGCATGTCGACCCTGGTCCGCACCTGTAACGCCGCCGTGGTGGCCGATGCCGATACGGGTTTCGGCGGGCTGCTGAACGTGCATCATACGGTCCAGGCCTATGAACAGGCCGGTATCACCGCCATCCAGATCGAAGATCAGGAATTCCCCAAGAAGTGCGGTCATACGCCGGGCAAGCGCGTCGTCCCGGCCGAAGAAATGGCTGACAAGATCCGCGTGGCGGTCGAGGCGCGGCGGGACGAGAATTTCCTGATCATCGCCCGTACCGACGCGCGGCAGAGCGAGGGGCTGGAAGGTGTACTGCACCGGATGAAGCTCTATGCCGAAGCGGGTGCCGACATCCTGTTCCCCGAAGCGCTGACCAGTGATGAAGAGGCCCGCATCGTCACCTCCTCCCTGGACAAGCCGATGATGGCCAACATGGCCGATGGCGGCCTGACCCCCATCCGTGATGCCAAAACCCTGGAAAGCTTGGGCTACTCCATGGCCATCTTTCCGGCCATGACCAGTCTGGCGGCGGCGGCGGCCATGGAGTCGGCTCTCTTGAACCTGAAGCAGACGGGCACCAGCCTGTCGCCCGACGTGCCGCTGTTCAATTTCAAGGAATTCTGTTCGCTGATCGGATTTGAGGATGTCTGGGCCTTCGACAAAAAATGGGCACGTTGAGCGCCTTCTGGCCCATTTCCGCGTAAATCAGGCCCTCTCTCGTCCGTGTTCGGCTGTTGAGGCAACCATCGTCTATCCGACAGGTGGATAGATCATCACGCCTTGTGCGACCGGCGCCCCCAAAACTTGGCACCATCCAACTGTCATATTTGTCGGGGGGAGGGGTGAATGGAGAAGGGGGTGCCGATCCGGGCCATCAGCCGTGCAATTGCGGCGTTGAAGGCGATCAACCGGCAAGGCTCGCTGACCATGATGGAAATTGCACGGGCGGCGGAGGTGCCTTATCCCACCGCCTGCCGTCTGGTGCAGACCCTGGTCTATGAAGGTCTGGTAGAGCAGGAGCCGGATCGCAAGCGCTACCGCCCCACGGCCATGGTGCAGTCCCTGGCCTATGGGTTCCAGGACGATGACCGGCTGGTGGAGATCGCGCGGCCGCATATCGTGTCGCTGACCCGCCGCATCGGCTGGCCCATCTCCATCGCGTCCCGCGTGGGTCGCAACATGATGCTGCGCGATAGCACGCATGCCAACACGGCCCTGACCTTCGAACGCTATTATCCCGGCTTCACCCTGCCCGTGCTGGACAGCGCGTCGGGCAAGCTTTCCATGGCCTACACGCCCGACGAGGAGCGTGAAACCCTGCTGCGCTGGATGAAGGTGTCGCAGGAAGTGGACCCGGAATATCTGAAGGCTGCCCGTGCCGGACTGAATGTTGAGCGTATCCGGTCACAGGGCTATGCCGTCCAGGGCCGCAATCATCACAATCTGACGCCGGGGAAGACCGCCTCCATCGCTGTGCCGATTTTCCTGGGCGAGCATTTCAAGGCGGCGATGACGGTGATCTTCTTTGCGTCGGCCATGAAGCCTGAGGCGGCGCTGGACCGCTATCTGGATGATCTGAAAGGCACCGCCGACATGATCAGTGCGGAACTGACCCAGGCGGCGGCGCTTAATCAGAGGTGATCTGGTGCAGATAACAACGCACCCGCGTCACTTCCCCTGCGCCACCAGCTTCACTGGCTTCACCAGTCCGCGCAGCAGAATGTTGGGCAGATAGGCATTGTCCCAATCCACGCCCTTCGGCGGGTTCGGCCCCATGCGCAGGGCGATCAGGCCGGTCTTGCGGGACACGAAAACCGTCTGGTTGCCATTGCCGTCGAACAGGAACAGGTCCTTGTCCAGATAGGGTTCGGAATGCAGCACCTTCGGCCCCGGTGCCCCCGGCGCACCAAAACCACGGCGTTCGACATAGGGGCCGGTGACCCACAGGCCCAGGCCATAATGCGGGTTTTGCGCCGTCGCGGTCGCCATTTCCTGGACATAGCCCTTGGGCAGCAGACGCCTGGTGCCAACCTTGCCATCATCCAGCAGCAGTTTTGCCAGATGCAGCCAAGCCCGCGCCGGCAGCATCATGCAGCAACCGGAATGGGCCAGCCCGCCCGGCCGGTTCACCCAGACCTCACCCCCCGGCGCACCCGTGGGGATCAGCAGTTCGGTGCCCACGAACTCCGCATAACGGCGGCCCGTCGCCCGTTCGATGACCAGCGCCACCAGTTCAGAGGTTGCATTGGAATAGCCATAGCGTGTGCCCGGCGCATCGGTCAGGGGGTAATCCTTGACGATATAGGTGCCGTGATCGACCGACAGATAGGCGAGATTCCAGGGATGGTTGGGATCGGCATTGAACCCCTGTTCCAGAAAGCCGGTGCGCATATCCAGCAGATGGCGGATCAGCATGGCTTCCTTGGGCGTGCCCTTCCATTCGGTGATGAAGTCGGAAACGCTCTGGTCAAGCGACTTGATCTTGCCCATTTCAATGGCGCGGCCCACGATCATGGCCGTCATCGGCTTGGACAGGGATTTTGATGCCAGCGGCGTATCGGCATTGATGCCCGCGAAATAGGTTTCGTCCTGCACCTTGCCATCATGCCAGACGATGAAGGCCTGGGCGCCGCTGGCCTCCGCATAGGAACGGGCGGCGTTCAACGCGTCTGGCTTGATGCTGCTCCGGCCCGCCTGGACCATGGGAAGGGCGGTGGGGGCACCGGCGACCGGCTCACGCGGCTGGTACAGCGTTTCCATCGGGCCGCCGGCGGTCAGGATGGCCAGGCGCTGCGCATAAACGGTATCCGCATCCGTCTGCGCCATCGCGGTGCCGGATGTGGTCAGGGCCAAAAGGGTGGTCAACCAGAAAGACGCGTGCCGCATGCCAAACCTTCCCGTTATTCGTTGATCCTGAACGAAAAAGACCGCGGTGTCGAAGGATCGGCGCCGCGGTCAGTTTTCGGGAACTCAGTGCTCGCGATGCGGAGAACCGCTAGTCGCAGGTTGACCATAGGCGCGTATGCATAGACCCGACAGGGCAGGCGGAGGGTTTATCCACCCTGTGGCCAGATATGGACCCGTGTATCGACGGCCCATTCGGCATGCGCCCAAATACCAGCATGCGGATCGCCCATTTCGATTAGAGCGGTTCCAAATAATCGTTCTGCATGGAGGCATGAACAGCCATGGCATTTGTCGGAAAGAAATATCGCAGCCTTTCGGGGCGCGCCATCATTCCCGCCATTCTGGTCTCCGTCATGGTGTCGAGCGCTCCTGCCGCGATGGCGCAGACGGCCCCCGACAAGGGTGAGCGCCTGTTCCTGCGCTGCCGTACCTGCCATGAGGTGGCGGCGGGCAAGCCCAACAAGGTCGGTCCCAATCTGCATGGTTTCTGGGGCAAGCCTGCCGGCCATGTCGAGGGGTTCAAATATTCCGACGCCCTGCGCAGCAGCGGTGTCGTCTGGGACGAGAAGACGCTGGATGTCTGGCTGACGCATCCGACCACGCTGGTCGGCGGCACGACCATGGCCTTCATCGGTCTGCCGGACAAGGCCGACCGTGATGCCCTGATCGCGTACTTGCAAAAAGCCACCAACTGACATCCCACCCGCATAAATAGAAAGGCAGTTCCCATGATCCGAACGCAGGTGGTGATCGCCGGCGCCGGCCCGGTTGGCACGGTCGCGGCCTATTATCTGGCCCGCCAGGGTATTGACGTATTGGTGCTGGAGGCCGGTGCCGACTGTGCGCAGGATTTGCGCGCCTCCACCTTCCATCCGCCCACGCTGGAAATGCTGGATGAGTTGGAGATCACGCCCTTCCTTCTGGAAAAGGGCCTGAAGGCGCCGATCTATCATTACCGTGACCGCCGCACGGGGCAGGTGATTGAGTTCGATCTGGGCGAGTTGGAAGGCAGCACCCGCTATCCCTACCGCCTGCAGTGCGAACAGTACCATCTGGCCCGCGCGCTGGCGGAAAAGCTGGAGGCGCATCCCAACGCGACCGTTAAGTTCGGCAGCCGTCTGGTTTATGTGAACCAGGACGAGACGGGCGTGGATCTTGCCTATGAGACGCCGTTCGCCATCGAGAAGGTGCGCGCCGACTGGCTGATCGGGGCCGACGGCGCCAATTCCGCCGTGCGCAAATGGCTGGGCATCGGGTTTGAGGGCTTCACCTATCCGGAGAAGTTCCTGTGCCTGTCCACGGCGGAACCGCTGGAAGATTACTTCCCGAATCTGGCGCATGTGAATTATGTCGCCGATCCGGAGGAATGGCTGGTGCTGCTGCGGGTGCCGTCGGTCTGGCGTATCCTGCTGCCGGCCACGCCGGAAAGCTCTGATGCTGATCTGGTGTCGGACGAGAACCGCGACCGCGTGTTCCAGCGTCTGATCGGCAAGACCGGCGTCAAGACCCATCACCGCACCATCTATCGCATGCATCAGCGGGTGGCGGAGAGCTTTCGCAAGGGCCGCGCCTTCCTGGTTGGCGACAGCGCGCATCTGAACAACCCGCTCGGTGGGTTCGGCATGAACAGCGGCATCCACGATGCCTTCAACCTGTGCCAGCGCCTGACCGCCATCATCAAGAATGGCCCGGATGAAGCGAGCCTAGACCAGTTCAGCCGTCAGCGCCGCGGTGCCGCCCGCAGCTTCGTGCAGGCACAGACCATCCAGACCATGGAAATGATGAAGGAAGGCCACGCCTCGGCACAGGAAAAGCGCCGGGACGAGATGCTGGCCATCCGTAACGATCCGGAGCGGCGGCGTCAGTTCCTGATGCGGCAGGCGATGTTCCAGAGCCTGGCCGACGCCGCGGCGATCGACTGACCATATCCAGCAGACAGGGGAATGTTCATGCAGGATGAAGCCAAGGACAGCCGTGGCTGGCGCAAGGTGTTCGGGGTGCTGGGGCCCAGCACGAATACCACCGTGCAGCCCGATTTCGACGATATGCGCCCGGCCGGCGTGACCAACCATTACAGCCGCATCATCGTTTCCAACGCCCAGGCCATCAGCAACGAGACCTTCCTGGCCGGCACCCAGGCCATTGCCGACAATACTGTCGATGCCGTGAAGTCGGTAATGACCGCTGATCCGGATTATCTGGTCATGGGCATGTCGGCCATCACCTTCTATGGCGGGGCGGAAGGGGCTGCGCGGTTCCGCCGCCAGATCCGTGAGGTCAGCGGGCTTTATCTCTCCACCGGGTCGGAATCGCTGGCTGCTGCTATCGCCGCCTATGGCGGGGTGAAGAAGGTGGCCTTCGTGTCGCCCTATTACCCTGTTGCCAATGAACAGGTCCGTAACTTCCTGTCCGATTACGGGTATGAGACGGTGCGCGACGTGCCGCTGCAATGCCCGTCCTGGACCTCCATCGCGCGTGTCGGCACCAGCCGCTTGCGTGAGGTTCTGAAACAGCTGGATGGTGATGATGTCGATGCCATCCTGCAGGTCGGCACCAACCTGTCGATGGTGAAGCTGGCCGCGGCGGCGGAGATGTGGCTGGGCAAGCCCGTGATCGCCATCAATACGGCCACCTACTGGCACGCGCTTCGCGCCAACGGTATCCAGGACAAGGTCTACGGCTTCGGTCGCCTGCTGGAGGAATTCTGATCCATGCTTTCCTATGATTATGTGCCGCTGCCCAAGCGCGGTCCCCTGCGCTGGCCCGACGGCAAGAAGGTCGCGCTGATCCTGACCTTCAACCTGGAAACCTGGGACCTGACGAAGGATACGGACAAGCCGTACTATGCCGGTGGCCCGGCCATTCTGCCAGACGTTCTGCCCGGTGACACGCCCGATTTCCCGAATTTCACCTGGCGTGAATATGGGCAGCGGGTGGGCATCTGGCGTCTTTACGACCTGTTCGATGAAATGGGCGTCAAGGCGAGCTGCACCACCAACGCCGTTACGTTCGAACGGCGCAAGGCAATGGTCGATGCCTGCCTGGAACGCGGCTGGGAACTGCTGGCCCATAATTACGAACAGGGCGAGTTGCTGACCAATTTCGCCAAGGACCCGGCCAAGGAGCGGGATATCATCCTGCGCTCCATCGAGATGTATGAGCGGCATGTGGGCCGCCGCCCGCTGGGCTGGCTGTCGTCCTCGCTGCGCGGCACCTTGAATACGGCGGGCATCCTGGCCGAACAGGGCTTCCTGTTCTATTGCGATATCATGAATGATGATCAGCCCTATCCGTTGCAGACGGAAAACGGGCCGCTGGTATCGGTGCCCTATTCCAACGAAATCAATGATTTCACCCTGCTGACCCGCCGCAACCTGACCACCGACGCCTTCCGCGATACGCTGATCGAGGAATTGTCGGTGCTGCGTCAGGAAGGGGCGAAGACGGCACGGCTGATGAATGTGGGTCTGCACCCGCATGTCACGGGCCGCGCCTATCGTATCCGGGGTCTGCGGGAATTCCTGGAATATGCCAAGAGCCTGGATGATGTCTGGTGGCCGACGCGGGAAGAACTGGCCCGCTGGTATCTGGCCAACAGCGAAGGCCACATGCCGGGCTGAAAGCCCGTCCTTGTCATTGAAACAGAAAGCCGGGCGCCTGAAAGCGGCCGGCTTTCTGCGTTTATCTGGTCGATAAGCTGACAGTGTGATGGAAAATATCTTCTAAAATTTTGGAATATGGAATATTGTGCCTTCCAACGCGACGGGATGAACCGTCCGGCTGGGGAGGAGAGCGCCATGCTGCGCGCGTTGCTGGGCTTTTTCGCCACGGGGCCTGACCGCCCGGTGACGGCGGATGCGGCGGCGGTCGATGCCGCCTATCGCCGTTACCGCATCCGGGTGATGCTGGCCATCACGCTGGGCTATGGCCTGATCTATACCTGCCGGCTGGCGCTGGGCGTGGTGAAGAAGCCGCTGATCGATGCGGGCGTGTTCTCACCGGCGGAACTGGGCCATATCGGATCGGCCCTGTTCTACACCTATGCAATCGGCAAGCTGACCAACGGGTTTCTGGCCGATCACGCCAATATCCGCCGCGCGCTGGCCATCACCTTCCTGCTGACGGCGCTGTGCAACCTGACCATGGGCTTTGTCACCAGCGTCTGGATGGCTGTCCTGGTCTGGGGCCTGAATGGCTGGTTTCAGAGTTTCGGGGCGCCGGGTGGCGTGGTGGCCATGACGGCCTGGTTTTCAAATCGGGAGCGGGGCCGCGCCTATGGCGTCTGGTCCACGGCCCATTCCATCGGGGAGGGTTTGACCTTCCTGGTCGTGGGTTCACTGGTCGGCTGGCTGGGCTGGCAGGCTGGGTTCTTCGGGCCGGGCCTGATCGGCATCGCGACCGCCGCCGGTGTCTGGTTCCTGTTGCAGGACCGGCCACAGACGCTGGGCCTGCCGCCCGTCAATGACTGGAAGGGCGACCATTACGGGGAAAAGCCCAAGGCCGACCCGCGTTCCGTCCTGGCGCAGCAGCTGCACATCCTGAAGCTGCCGGCCATCTGGGTTCTGTGTCTGGCGTCGGCCACCACCTATGTCACCCGTTACGCCATCAATTCCTGGGGCGTGCTGTATTTGCAGGAGGCGCGGGGCTATTCCCTGGCCATGGCGGGCACGCTGCTGATGGTCAGCACCGTGGCCGGCATTGTCGGCGCTATCAGCTTCGGCCTGTTGTCCGACAAGCTTTTCCAGTCGCGCCGCCCGCCGGCCAACCTGTTGTTCGGTGTGCTGGAAC
>JAEMSB010000030.1 GCA_016463045.1 Niveispirillum sp. | reverse complement strand
GTACGATCCTGTTCGTGGATGACATTATCAGTTCCGGCGGCACCCTGATCGACGCCGCCAAGGTCGCCTATGCCCATGGGGCGGCACGGGTCCTGGCGGCCACGGTGCATGCCGTCTTCCCTATGGAGAGGCTGGAAGCCTTCAAGGCGGCGGGAATCGATCAGGTCGTGTCCGCCGACGGCATCCCGCATCCGACCAACGCCATCGGCCTGTCGGACCTGATTGCCGATTGTCTGGCCGTTCTTTGAAGGGGTGACAGCATGGTGCGGCGGCTGCGGTGGCTTCTGGCGGGTATTGCGCTGACATTCGTGGGTGCCACCGGTGCGCGGGCACAGACGGACCTGACGCCTGTTTTCCAGCAGGCGCTGGAAAAGGCCGCGACCGCCCTGCCCGACAGTCCCGGCATCGCCGTGATTTTACAGGCCCCCCGCCGCGGCATCGACTGGCGCGGTGCCGTCGGCAAGGCCGATCCGGGGGGCACGGCCCTGACGCCCGACCATCCGTTCCGCGTGGCCAGCATCACCAAGGCCTTTGTCGGGGCCGCCATCCTGCGGCTGGAGGAAGAGGGCAAGCTGTCACTGGCACAGCCCATTGCCCCGCTGATCGCGCCGGAAACGGCGGCGTTGCTGCGCAGCGGCGGCTACGATCCCGACCGCATCACGGTGCGGCAATTACTGGACCATACCAGTGGCCTGCGCGATTTCTATGATGACCCCGCCTATGAAAAGGCCATGCTGTCACAGCCGCAACGCCGCTGGAGCCGGGCCGAGCAGATCGCCATCGCCATGAAGGTCGGCCCCGCCCATGGTGCGCCGGGGGAGCGGTTCCATTATGTGGATACCGGCTACTCCCTGCTGGGCGAGATCCTGGAACGGACCACGGGTAAGGGTATGGGGCCGGCCCTGCGCCAACTGCTGCCCTATGAAAGACTGGGTTTGAGCCACACCTGGCTGGAAAGCCTGGAGCCTGCACCAGCGGGGGTGAAGCCACGCGCCCACCAATATTCATCAGGTGTCGACATGACGGCGGCGGACCCATCCTATGATCTCTATGGCGGGGGCGGGTTGGTCTCCACGCTTGATGATGTCGGACGGCTGTTCCGGGGTATCCTGCAGGGTCAGGTCTTTCGGGACCCCGCCACCCTGGCCTCGGCCCTGACCCTGGTCACCGCACAATCGGGCGAGGGCTATATGATGCAGGCGCGCCCGGCCCTGTTCGCGCCAGAGAAGGTGGGGCCGCACTCCTGTCTGGGTCTTGGCGGCTATTACGGGGCGCTGGTGGTGCATTGCCCTTCCATCGACCTGACCATCGGTTTCAGCGCCAATACGGCCAATCCCGACAGTTTCGACGTGGCCAGCACCTTCATGGCGGCGGTCGGGGCGGCGTTGGGAACCACACCGTCCGCCGCCCCCGCCCGGTAATCAAACCCACGGCAGGCCGCGCTTACGCGTACCACCCGCATCCGGAACGGTGCCGCCCCGGCGGGTGGGCGTGCTGGCCGGACGCTGCGGCGGGACGGAGCCACCCATCACCATGCTGCGAAGGCGGCGCACACGCTCCGCCGTGCTGGGGTGGGTAGAGAACAGGCTGTCCACGCCCCGCCCATGCAGCGGGTTGATGATGAACATGTGGGCGGTGGCGGGATTGTTCTCCGCTGCCTGATTGGTCACACGGGCCGCCGTGCCCTGGATACCCTCCAGCGCATCAGCCAGCCAGTCGGGCCGCCCGCTGATCTCCGCCCCCATCCGGTCGGCTTCATACTCGCGGGACCGGCTGATGGCCATCTGCACCAGCATGGCGGCCAGCGGCGCCAGGATGGAGACCAGGATCACACCGACAAAGCCCAGCGGGTTGCTGCGATTCTCGCCATCATTGGAATGGGAACTGCCGAAGAACATGGCGAAATTGGCCAGCATGGACAGGGCACCGGCCAGCGTCGCCGTGATGGTCATGATCAGCGTGTCGCGGTTCTTGATATGCGCCAGTTCATGCGCCATCACGCCCGCCACCTCCTCTGCCGACAGACGGTTCAGCAGGCCGGTGGTGGCGGCAACCGCGGCATTCTCCGGATTGCGGCCCGTGGCAAAGGCGTTGGGCTGGTCATTATCAATGATATAGACCTTGGGCATGGGTAGTTCCGCCCGCTGCGCCAGACGCTGTACCATCGTGTAGAATTGCGGGGCCGTAGCGGCATCCACCTGGCGCGCGCCATACATGCGCAGCACCATCTTGTCTGAATTCCAATAGGCAAAGGCGTTCATGGCCACGGCCACGCCCAGCGCGATGACCATGCCCGACTGCCCGCCCAGCATGAAGCCGACAGCCAGGAAAAGGCCCGTCAACCCAGCCAGCAGCATGGCGGTGCGGAAATAGCCGTTCATGTTCTTACCCCGAGGCTCCTTCGTGCCTGATCCGTTAAGCGGCCCAGATGGCCGCCCATCCAGATATGGCCCCTGCCCTGTCCGCATCAAGGCTTGGCAGGGCAACGGTCACGCGCCATATCTGCGGCGGAAGATGATGGAGAGGACCATGACCGACGAGAAGAAGACCCTTGAACAGGCCGCAACAGACCAGTCCCCGGTCCGCAAGCCGCCCGTCAAGCAGCCGCCGGGAGAGATCGGCGGCCCTGCCGGCCCGGAGCCGACGCGCTTTGGCGACTGGGAATTCAAGGGGCGTTGCAGCGACTTCTGATCTTTCCGGTTGCATTAACGCCTACTAGTGAGTTCATTTTGCGCTAATGATCCTAAGTGTATTCAACTTAGGACGACGGTCTTAAATTCCTGTTCCGTTCTGGGCAGCTTCAGCTTAGATTATGTGAAAGCCCCATTAACGGATCACCGATACCCATGTTGCGCCCGCGCCCCCTGCTGCTGTCGGCCCTGGCCGCTGCCCTGCTGACGCTGGGCACGGTGCCGTCGCTGGCGGTCAGCCGGGTCAGCGGCCCGCTGGCAGCACGGGTAACCGAAGTGGTGGATGGCGACACGCTGGGTGTGCGCGTCACCATCTGGCTGGACCAGGAAGTGACGGCCAGGGTCCGGCTTGACGGGATCGACACGCCGGAAAGCCGGTCTGACTGCGCCGATGAAAAGCGTATGGCGCAGGAGGCGCGGCAGAAGCTGGCAACGCTGGTCGCCCCCGCGACGGAAGGTAAAGGCGATGGAACCATCCGCCTTTACGATGTCGAATACGACAAGTACGGCGGAAGGGTACGGGCACGTGTGACGCTGGCCGATGGCACCGATCTGGCCCAGGCCATGATCAAGGCCGGCCATGCCCGCCCCTACAAGGGCGGCAAGCGTCAGCCCTGGTGCGCGGGGACGTGATACCGACAGGCGGTCGCAGGGGTTCAGCCATGCGGCAAACCCTTGGCCCAACACGCCTCCAGCACATTGTTGCGGCTTGACTCCGATTTGCCCCTGCCTATACTCCGCGCCTCTGATCCCCACCCAAAGGGATTGGACGCGCGCGATCATGCCCGCCCGTCAGCCTGGAAAGGCTGGTGGGGGACGATGTCGTGCGTATGCATTTGGAGGCCCTGGCATCCGCCGGGTTTCTTCGGATGAGATGTCCCGAAGCCGACCGGACGCCCCGCCACGGGTACCGGAGCCGGCAGGCGGGATGTGGACGAAGATCGTCCGGTCATCGTGGCCGGACATAACGAGGAGAAGACACGTGGCGCGTATCGCTGGCGTCAATATCCCCACCGCAAAGCGTGTGGTGATCGCCCTTCAGTACATTCACGGCATCGGCCCGAAGTTCGCTTCTGACATCTGCTCCAAGGTCGGCATCCCGGCTGAGCGTCGTGTCAATCAGCTGACCGACGACGAAGTTCTGCGCATCCGCGAGACGATCGACGCCGACTACAAGGTCGAAGGCGACCTGCGTCGCGAAACCGCCATGAACATCAAGCGTCTGATGGACATGGTGGCTTATCGTGGCCTGCGTCACCGCAAAGGCCTGCCCGTTCGTGGTCAGCGCACGCATACCAATGCGCGCACCCGTAAGGGCCCGGCCAAGCCGATCGCCGGCAAGAAGAAGTAAGAGACGGAGTAAGACCAAATGGCCAAGCCCAATGCCAACGCCGCACGTCTTCGCCGTCGCGAGCGCAAGAACATCACCTCTGGCGTCGCTCATGTGAACGCCAGCTTCAACAACACCATGATCACCATCACCGACGCCCAGGGCAACACCATTGCCTGGTCCTCGTCGGGCACGATGGGCTTCAAGGGTTCGCGCAAGTCCACGCCCTACGCCGCCCAGATGGCAGCAGAGGACGCGGGCCGCAAGGCCCAGGAACATGGCATGAAGACGCTGGAAGTCGAAGTGAAGGGTCCGGGTTCGGGCCGTGAATCGGCTCTGCGCGCTCTGCAGTCGATCGGCTTCCAAATCACGTCCATCCGCGACGTGACGCCGATCCCGCACAACGGCGTTCGCCCGCCGAAGAAGCGTCGCGTCTGATTTCTGTTAGTCATCGTCCCGGAACAGCATCCGCTCGGGAAAGGCCGCCACACGCCATCGTGGCAGCCCAGAATAGAGCGGATATCCCTGTTCCGGGACGTTGTTTTGTCCCCGATGGCATGAGGCACAGCCGTGATCCAGAAGAACTGGCAGACTCTCGAAAAGCCGAACAAGTTGGAAATCACGCCGGGTAACGACCCGAAGCGTGAAGCCCTGATCGTTGCCGGCCCGCTTGAGCGTGGTTTCGCTCTGACGCTGGGCAATTCGCTGCGTCGCGTCCTGCTCTCCTCCCTGCAGGGTGCCGCTGTCACGTCGATCCATATCGACGGCGTGCTGCATGAATTCTCGTCGATCCCCGGCGTGCGCGAAGATGTCACGGACATCGTCCTGAACATCAAGGCCATGGCGCTGAAGATGGGTGCCGAAGGCCCCCGCCGCATGCGTCTGCGCGCCGAAGGCCCGTGCAACGTCGTTGCCGGCATGATCGACACCGGCGCCGATATCGAGGTGCTGGACCCCGATCACGTCATCTGCACGCTGGATGCCGGCGCGCGGCTGAACATGGAACTGACCGTTCATTCGGGCAAGGGTTACATCCCCGCCTCCATGAACCGTCCGGAAGATGCCCCGATCGGCCTGATCCCGGTCGACAGCATTTTCTCCCCCGTCCGCAAGGTCGCCTACAAGGTGGAAAACACCCGCGTCGGCCAGACCACGGACTATGACAAGCTGCTGCTGACCGTTGAGACCAACGGCGCTGTCACGCCGGAGGACGCGGTGGCCATCGCTGCCCGTATCCTGCAAGACCAACTGCAGATGTTCATCAATTTCGAGGAGCCGCAGGCAGCCGTGGCCGAGTCGAAGGCGGACGAGATCCCCTTCAACAAGAACCTGCTGCGCAAGGTGGACGAGCTGGAACTGTCGGTCCGTTCGGCCAACTGCCTCAAGAACGACAACATCGTCTATATCGGCGACCTGGTGCAGAAGACCGAGGCGGAGATGCTCCGTACCCCGAACTTCGGCCGCAAGTCGCTGAACGAAATCAAGGAAGTGCTGGCCCAGATGGGTCTGCATCTCGGTATGGAAATCCCGAACTGGCCGCCCGAGAATATCGAGGACCTGGCCAAGCGTCTGGAAGAGCCGTACTGAGCTTGATTTTACGGGCGGGGCCGTCTAGGTTCCGCCCCCTGTTTCACTTTGGGCATTCTGCCCACCCCCGCCGTACTGGCCCATACGGGTACCGGCGCTTGCGGGGATCGCCATCGGTTCCGCCCAGCGGGGCCATGCTATGAAGGAGAGTACCCATGCGTCATGGAATGTCCGGGCGTAAGTTCAGCCGCACCACCTCCCACCGTCTGGCCATGTTCTCCAACATGGCGAACGCCCTGATCAAGCACGAGCAGATCAAGACGACCCTGCCGAAGGCCAAGGACCTGCGTCCGATCGTCGAAAAGCTGATCACGCTGGGCAAGAAGGGCGGCCTCGCCAACAAGCGTCTGGCCTATGCCGAACTGCGCGACAATGCCGTTGTGGACAAGCTGTTCACTGTCATCGCCGAGCGTTACAAGGACCGCAACGGTGGCTACACCCGCGTCCTGAAGGCTGGCTTCCGTTACGGCGACAACGCCCCGATGGCCATCATCGAGTTCGTTGACCGCGATACGGCCGCCAAGGGCCAGGATAGCGGCCCGGTGCTGGTGAAGGACGAGGACGGCGAAGAAGCCGCCGCCTGATTCAGGCCGACCGTAAAAGGTTGAGAGAGACCCCGCCGGGAGCGATCCCGGCGGGGTTTTTCGTTTTCACCCGACGGATCACCAGAACAGACACGAGCGCCGCGAGAGGCCACGGCGTGGCGGTCCTGGTGAGTATCCGGCAACATCGCGATGCCGCAACAACACCATCGCCCACGCGCTTACCCGTCATGCCATATCCCCCCTTGGCATAAAGCCACATCCGCGCTACATAGGCCGCCACCGGGGAACCGAGGCGCTTGGCGCTGACGGCACCCCGGTTTTTTTCGTGCGGGATGGGCGCTGCGGCATCGTGGTTCCTCCCGCCTCATCCACGCACTCGACCTCACCACGCCGGGTCGGTTGATCTTTTGACACGACGCTGGACGACGGAGCCCTTCTTATGCCCCGCACTACCCCGCTTTCTGATATCCGGAATATCGGCATCATCGCCCACGTCGATGCCGGCAAGACGACCACGACTGAGCGCATCCTGTACTATACCGGTCGTAAGCACACGATCATCGACGTTCATGATACCAAGGATCTGAAGACGTCGACGACGACCGACTACATGGAGCAGGAGCAGAAGCGCGGCATCACGATTCAGTCGGCCGCCGTGTCCTGCCATTGGAAGGGCAAGAAGATCAACGTCATCGACACCCCGGGCCACGTGGACTTCACCATTGAGGTGAACCGCTCGCTCCGCGTGCTCGACGGCGCTGTCGTGGTGTTCGACGGTGTGGCCGGCGTGGAGCCGCAGACCGAGACGAACTGGCGCCTCGCGGACAACTACAAGGTTCCGCGCATGTGCTACATCAACAAGATGGACCGCTCGGGCGCGAACTTCCGCCGCACCGTGAAGATGGTCGTTGATCGTCTGGGTTCCCGCCCCATCTGCCTGCAGATGCCGATCGGCTCGGAAGACGATTTCCACGGCATGATCGACCTCGTCGAGATGAAGGCTTATGTCTGGTTCTCTGAGGAGAAGGACAGCAAGTGGGAAATCTGGGACGTTACGGACGATCTGGCTGACAAGCTGAAGATCACCAACGCCTATGACCGCGAGCTGCTGAGCCAGTACGCCACGTACCGTCAGGATCTGGTCGAAGCCTGCGTGGAGCAGGACGACGCGGCGATGGAAGCCTATCTGGAAGGCACCGAGCCGTCGGCTGAGAAGCTGCGCGAGTGCATCCGCAAGGCCACGCTGAATGGTGCCTTCGTGCCGGTTCTGTGCGGTTCCTCGTACAAGAACAAGGGCGTGCAGCAGCTGCTCGACGCCGTTGTCTGGTACCTGCCCGCCCCGACCGACGTGGAAGCCATCAAGACGGTGGACCCCGATGGTAACCCGAATGGCGAGCGTCTGTGCTCCGACGACGAGCCGTTCTCCGGCCTGGCGTTCAAGGTGCTGAACGACAAGTACGGTTCGCTGACCTTCGTGCGCGTCTATTCCGGCGTTGTCACCAAGGGCACGACCCTGCTGAACGCCACCCGTGGCAAGCGCGAGCGTATCGGCCGTATCGTGGAAATGTTCGCCAAGGACACCAACGATCTGGAAGAATGCCGCGCCGGTGACATCGTCGCCTTCGTGTCGCTGGCCGAAACGGACACCGGTGATACGCTGTGCGATGCCACCGCCCCTGTGGTGCTGGAGCGCATGCGCTTCCCCGAGCCCGTGATCTCCGTCTCGATCGAGCCGAAGAACCGCGCTGACCAGGATAAGTTCGGCGCCGCCATCGGCAAGATGGTCCGTGCCGATCCGTCCCTGCGCCTGGAAACCGACCGCGAAACCGGTCAGACCCTGCTGCGCGGCATGGGCGAACTGCACCTGGAAGTCACCCTGGACCGCGTCCGCACCGAATATGGTGTGGAAGGCGTCATGGGCCGTCCGCAGGTCGCCTATCGTGAGACGATCACTCGTCCGGTCACGCACATCTATACCCACAAGAAGCAGACCGGCGGTTCGGGCCAGTTCGCTGAAGTGAAGATCATTTTCGAACCGCAGGATCGTGGCCAGGGCTATGCCTTCGTCGACCAGGTTGTCGGTGGCACGGTTCCGCGCGAATATATCCCGTCGGTGGACAAGGGCCTGCAGATGCAGAAGGAAGACGGTGTCATCGCCGGCTATCCGACTGTGGACTTCAAGGCCACCCTGATCGACGGTAAGTACCATGATGTCGACTCGAACGCCCTGACGTTCGAAATCGCCGCCAAGGCCTGCTTCCGCGAAGCCATGAAGCTGGCAGGGCCCGTTCTGCTGGAACCGATCATGAAGGTCGAGGTTGTGGTTCCGGAAGATTATCTGGGTGACGTGATCGGCGACGTCAACCGTCGTCGTGGCACGATCCTGGGTCAGCTGGAGCGTGGCAACAACATCGCCGTCGAAGCTCATGTGCCGCTGTCCGACATGTTCGGTTACATCGGTCAGCTGCGCGGCATGACCTCGGGCCGTGGTTCGTTCACGATGGAATTCTCGCACTACGATCCGGTGCCGAGGAACGTCGCTGACGAAATCGTTGCCAAGCAGGGCAAGAACAACGGCTGATCCCGATAACCTCGCGTTATCTGTTCAGTGCGTAAGGTCGACGGCCGCTCTCCCAATCGGGGGGCGGCCGTTTGCCGTTTCAGGATGTTTTGGATGAACACCCCCTCCTCCCCCTCTGGTAGCCTAACCGCCCCCGATTGGGGAAAGCTGGCACCCGCCCTGTTCGTGCTGCTGTGGAGCACGGGCTTCATCGGCGGCAAGCTGGGCCTTCCGCATGCGGAGCCGCTGACCTTCCTGCTCTGGCGCATGGCGCTGGTGGCTGTCGTGCTGCTGGCCCTGTCGGCCTGGCAGAAGGCCCCCTGGCCCAGCTCCTGGGGCACTGTTGGGCATATCGCCGTGGCGGGCCTGCTGGTGCATGGTGTCTATCTGGGAGGCGTGTTCGGCGCCCTCAAACAGGGCATGCCCGCCGGCAGCGTCGCCCTGATTGTCGGGTTGCAGCCCCTGCTGACGGCACTGGTCGCGGGGCCTCTACTGGGGGAACGCATCACGGGCCGGCAATGGCTGGGCTTTGCCCTGGGTCTGGCCGGCGTGACGGCGGTGGTGTGGGAGAAGCTGTCGCTGAATATTGGCGGGCCATTGGGCATCGGCCTGTCGGTGGCGGCCCTGCTGGGCATCTCCATCGGCACGCTCTATCAGAAACGCTATTGCGCTGACATGGACCTGCGTACGGGTACCACCATCCAGTATGCCGCCACCGGCACGGTACTGGCCGTGCTGGCCCCCGTGCTGGAGACGATGCAGGTCGATTGGACCGCTGACTTCATGTTCGCGCTGGCCTGGCTGTGTCTGGTCCTGTCCGTCGGCGCCATCTTCCTGCTGTTCGCCCTGATCCGGCGGGGAGCGGCATCCAGGGTCGCCAGCCTGTTCTACATGGTCCCACCCGTCACGGCGCTGATGGCCTGGGCCCTGTTCGGGGAAAAGCTGGGGCCGCTGGCGCTGGGCGGCATGGCCATCACGGCGGCTGGCGTGGCACTGGTGCTGCGGCGGAAGTGATGAAGATCACGCTTTCCACCAACCGGCTTGCGTCCCCGGCCCCGGCTGGATAAGGTCCCGGCACTTTCCAACATACTTGCCAAGGTAAGAGACACCATGTCTGACGCCGCAACCTCCAATGATGTCGGCGGAATCGCGGCCGACCGCCTGCGTTCCTTCATTGAGCGCATCGAGCGCCTGGAGGAAGAAAAGAAGGGCATCCAGGACGATATCAAGGACATCTATGCCGAGGCCAAGGGCACCGGCTTTGATACCAAGGTGATGCGTCAGATCATCCGCATCCGTCGGATGGAAAAGGAAGACCGTCAGGAAATGGACGCGCTTCTTGAACTGTACAAGGCCGCCCTGGGGATCGAGTGACCCCGGCGATCTGATCGTCCGTGACACGGCCGGGGATTTCCCCGGCCGTTGCCTTTCCGGGCCGGCACAGCGGGCTTGACTGCCATGCCGCCTTCAACAAGGGTGTGTGACGCGTTCCGCGCCAGACCGGCTGCGGTTTCCCGTCAAGCCGCCGGAGTGCCATGCTCTCCCTGGACGTCCGTCCCATCTTCTATGTGATCGGTGCGCTTCTGTCCGTCATCGCGGTTGCGATGGTGGCGCCGATGATTGCCGACCTGGCGGCGGGCCAGGACGACTGGCGGGTCTTCGCCGTCTCCTCGGGCCTGACCTTGTTCTTCGGCGTGCTGCTGATGCTGACGAATCGGGCGGACCGCATTGCCCTTTCGTTGCGTCAGACCTTTGTGCTGACCACGTTCGCATGGATTGTTGTAGGTGCTTTTGCTGCCCTGCCTTTCACCTTGGCTGAACAGCGTCTCACCTATGCCAACGCCTATTTCGAAGCAATGTCCGGGCTTACGACGACGGGCGCCAGCGCCTATGCCACGGTACAGACGCTGCCCCCCGGCCTGCTGCTGTGGCGGTCGCTGCTGGTCTGGCTGGGCGGGATCGGCATTGTCGGCATGGGTATCGTGATCCTGCCCTTCCTACGCGTCGGCGGGATGCAGTTGTTCCGCAGCGAATCATCCGACAAGTCGGATAAGGTAGTGCCCCGCGCCGCCGACATGGCGCTGGGCTTTGGCTGGGTCTATCTGGCGCTGACGATCGCCTGCATCATCATGCTGCGGCTGGCTGGCATGCCCATGTTCGATGCTATCAACCATTCGATGACGGCCTTGGGCACCGGGGGCTTCTCCACCAAGGATACCTCGGTCGGTTATTTCCAGAATGCCGGCGTGGAATGGACGCTGGCCCTGTTCATGTTCCTGGGCAGCCTGCCCTTTGTCCGCTTCATCTCCATGATCAAGGGCGATACCAAGGCGTTGTGGCACGACAGTCAGGTCCGCCACTACACCGCCTTCACCCTGATTGTGGCCGGCTTGCTGGCGCTTTATCTGATCGCCAAGGACCATCTGGAGCCGATGGAAGCGATTCGCCATTCGGTCTTCAACTGCGTCTCCCTGATTACCACAACGGGCTTTGCCTCTACGGATTACCTGGCCTGGGGCCACGGCCCGGTGGCGTTGTTCTTTATCCTGACCCTGGTGGGGGGCTGTACCGGTTCGACCTCAGGCGGCATCAAGATGTTCCGATTTGAAGTTTTGTGGTTGGCCTTGCGCATGCAGATCAATCGCCTGTTCAGCCCGAACCGGGTTATCCCGCTGACCTATAATGGCAAGCCCGTGGATAATGATGTCATCATCTCGGTGATGAGCTTTACCTTCCTCTATATTGCCCTGATCCTGATCTTCGCGGTGTTGTTGGGCCTGACAGGGCTGGATTATGTGACGGCCATTTCCGCTGCTGCGACGGCGCTGGGCAATGTCGGCCCGGGCCTCAGCACCATGATCGGGCCGGTCGGCAATTACGAGCCGCTGCATGATTTCGCGGTCTGGATCATGTCGCTGGCCATGCTGCTGGGCCGGCTGGAACTCTTCACGGTCTTCGTGCTCCTCAGCCCTTCCTTCTGGCGCCGCTGACGCAGCCTCTCGACAGGCATCCTCCGACAATTTAAACATCTGTTTGAAGGCCTGGGCACGACTCGGGGCCACAGACAATTGTTGGGAGGATGCGGGCATGAGCCGGATGGACCGTGGCGAGATCGATTTCATCCTGGATGGCTTGCTGGACCTGGACAGCCTGCTGTCCCGCCCCCGCTTCAGCCATCTGGACCGTGACGCCCTGTCCCAGGTTCTGGACACTGCCGCCGGTCTGGCGGATGAGAAGTTCGGGCCGCATTATCACGAGGCCGACAAGCACGAGCCCGACCGGATCAACGGCAAGGTCGTGATGCTGCCCGCCGTGAAGGAGGCCGTTGACGCCTTTGCCGAGGCCGGGTTCCTCGCCGCCCATCACGATGAGGAACTGGGCGGGCTGCAACTGCCCTGGTGCATCGTGCAGGCGGCCTTCAGTTTCTTCCAGACGGCCAACATCGCCACCGCCGCCTATCCGTTCCTGACCATCGGCGCCGGCAACCTGATCCGCAGCTTCGGCAGCGCGGCACAGCAGGCGAAGTTCCTGGCCCCCATGCTGACGGGCCGGTTCTTTGGCACCATGGCCCTGTCGGAGCCGCAGGCGGGCAGCAGCCTGGCCGATATCCGCACCAGCGCCACGCCCAATGAGGATGGTTCATACGCCATCACAGGCACCAAGCAATGGATCAGCGCCGGTGAGCATGAGCTGTCGGACAATATCGTCCATATGGTGCTGGCCAAGATCAAGGGCGCGCCGGCGGGCGTGAAGGGCATCAGCCTGTTCATCGTTCCCCGCATCCGTGTGAACGATGACGGTACGCTTGGCCCCGACAATGACGTGCGGCTGGTCAGCCTGCTGCACAAGATGGGCTATCGCGGCACTACCAGCACCATCCTGTCCTTTGGCGAGGAAGGGCGCTGTCAGGGCTTCCTGGTGGGGCAAGCCCATCACGGCCTGTCCTACATGTTCCAGATGATGAACGAGGCGCGGATCGGCGTCGGGCTGGGCGCTGCCGCGCTAGGCTATGCCGGCTATCGCTATTCCGCCGAATATGCCCGCACGCGGCCACAGGGCCGCCCGCTGGAGGCACGCGACCCGACCAGCCCCATGGTGCCGATCATTGAGCATGCCGACGTCCGCCGCATGCTGTTGCAGCAGAAGGCGGCATCGGAAGGCGCCATCGCGCTGTGCCTTCTCTGCGCCCGGCTGGTGGACGAGGAGAGGACGGCCCATGAGAAAGCCGGTCGCCGCCGCGCCAGCCTGCTGCTGGAACTGCTGACCCCCATCGCCAAATCCTGGCCGTCAGAGCACTGCCTGGAGGCCAATAAATGGGCCATCCAGATCCTGGGTGGTTATGGATACACCCGCGATTATCCGGTGGAACAGTATTACCGCGACAACCGCCTGAACCCCATCCATGAGGGCACCTACGGCATCCAGGCCAACGACCTGCTGGGCCGCAAAGTGTTCATGGATGGCGGGACCGCGTTTGAAGCGCTGGCCGCCGAAATGGCGACCACGATTACTGCGGCAACCGCCCGCCCCACCCTTGCCGCCCATGCGGCTTGCCTGGGCGAAGCGCTGAGCCGGGTGGCCACGGTGACCGCGCATCTGGGTACGGTGCGGGCCGGCGGTCAGGTGGCGCTGTCACTGGCCAATGCCACCACCTATCTGGAGATGTTCGGACATACCGTCATGGCCTGGATCTGGCTGCGCCAGGCCCTAGTGGCCGATGCCTGGCTGACGGACGGCAAGGGCGATGCCAACCATCTAAATGGCAAGCTGGCTGCCTGCCGGTGGTTCTTCGCCCATGAACTGCCCAAGACCGTCACCCAGGCCGCTATCCTGGCCAGCCTGGACCGCACCGTCCTGGATGTGGAGACGACGTGGCTGTAGGCGGTTGACCCGATCAATCGTGCAACCAGATGAAACAGAAAACAAAGGGGTGTTACATGGGGCCCGCCCCTGCTACTGCGAAAGCCGAGGGCCTTCCCTGCGTGCAGACATGGGAATGGCGTTGATGCGTCGCATTCTATCAGGGGTCGCACGGGAAGTCAGCAGTCCGGACCTCTGTGCCGCCTGACCTGCGGCCCCTGTCCTGCTATGGTGCAACGCCCCCCCGCCGCCCATGTGATGTTTTATGACCAGCTTGTTCCTGACCGATATCTGGTACTTCGCTCTGCCATCCGCCGCCCTGAAGCGAGGAAAGATGCAGGCGAAGACGTTGCTGGGACAGCCGGTCCTGTTCGCCAGGGACAATGACGGAACCGCCTTCGCGCTACGCGATATCTGTCCGCACCGGGGCATTCCCCTGTCCTGTGGCCGATTCGACGGGTGGGAGGTGGAGTGCCGCTATCATGGCTGGCGCTTTGACGGCGGCGGTGGCTGCACCGCCATCCCCTCCCTGGTCGCCGACCAGGATTTCGATATCGGCCGCATCAAGGTCCGCCGCTACCCGGTAGCAGAGGCGCAGGGCAATCTCTGGATCTGGATGGGCGATGGCCCGCCGGAGGGTGAGCCACCGCAGATGCCGGACATGGAGGGGCGGGTGCCGAACCTGACGGAGGTGATGCATTTCCCCTGCCCCGTCGATCATGCCGTCATCGGCCTGATGGACCCGGCCCATGGGCCGTTTGTGCATCAAAGCTGGTACTGGCGGTCGTCACGCTCGATCCATGAGAAGGCGAAGGCCTTCGGTCCCGCCCCTTTCGGCTTTGCCATGAAGCGGCACCGGCCCTCCTCTAACTCCGCCGCCTATAAGCTGCTGGGAGGCGCACCAGAGACGGAGATCACCTTCCGGCTTCCCGGTGTGCGAACCGAACATATCGCCGCCGGGCGGCACCGCATCGTGAACCTGACGACCGTCACGCCGCTGGACGCCAACAATACCGAGGTCACCAACAGCTTCTACTGGACCCTGGGCTGGGCCGATCTGGCCAAGCCCATCCTGCGCCGCTTCGTGCGTCGTTTCCTGGGCCAGGACCGCGATGTGGTTGTGATGCAGCAGAAGGGGCTGACCCATGACCCGACCCTGATGCTGATCAAGGATGCCGATACCCAGGCCCGCTGGTACCACCAGCTGAAGAACGAGTATCAGCGCGCACGGGCCGAAGGACGGGACTTCATCAATCCGGTGAAGGATACGGTTCTACGCTGGAGAAGTTAGAGCTTTACGATCCCCCACGTGAATACAAAAAGGGGCGGTCACCATGTCAGTGACCGCCCCTTTACATTCTCTCAACCGACCCGATGGATCAGCCGATAATGGCTTCCAGTTGACGGGTAACCTCATCGATATCCGCCATGCCGTCCACCTGCTTCAGCACGCCGTGAGAGGCGTAGTAGGGCAGGATGGGCGCCGTATCACGCTCATAGGCCGCCAGACGCTTGCCGAAAGTTTCGGCATTGTCGTCGGCACGGCGCGTGAACTCCGTCGAGCCGCAATTGTCGCAGGTCCCCGCGACGGCCGTCGGCTTGAACGTATCGTGATAGCCCGTACCGCACTTGGCACAGGTAAAGCGGCCGGTGACACGGGTGACCAGGGCGGCCCCGTCCACCTTCATCTCGATTACGTGATCCAGCCTCAACCCCTTATCGGCCAGCATGCTGTCCAGCGCGGCGGCCTGCGGCACGGTGCGCGGGAAACCGTCCAGGATGAAGCCCTTGGCACAGTCCGGCTGATCGATCCGTTCGGAGATCATGGCGATCATGACCTCGTCCGGCACCAACTGCCCCGCCTTCATGATGGCGTCGGCGCGCTGGCCCAGTTCCGACCCGCTGCGCACGGCTGCGCGCAGCATGTCGCCCGTCGAAAGCTGTACGGTACCGTACTTCTTCTCCAGGCGCTGGGACTGCGTCCCCTTACCGGCCCCCGGCGGACCCAACAGAATGAGGTTCATCCACGTCTCCCACGCAGCTTGGCCTTCTTGATCAGTCCTTCATACTGATGCGCCAGCAGGTGGGAGTGGATCTGCGCCACGGTATCCATGGTCACCGTGACCATGATCAGCAGGCTGGTACCACCGAAATAGAAGGCGGCCCCATATTCCGCCATCATGATTTCCGGCAGCAAGCAGACCACCGTGATGTAGGCGGCCCCCACCACCGTCAAACGGGTCAGCACGAAGTCCAGATAATCGGCCGTGTTCTTGCCGGGCCGGATGCCCGGAATGAACCCGCCATACTTCTTCAGATTCTCGGCCGTTTCGGTCGGGTTGAAGACGATGGCGGTATAGAAGAAACAGAAGAAAACGATCAGCGCCGTGTACAGCACCATATAGAGCGGCGTGCCATGCGCGACGAAGCGGGTGATCGTGGCCAGCCATTCCGGCCCACCAGCCGACGAGAAGCCGACAGCCGTCAGCGGCAGCAGCAGCAGCGACGACGCGAAGATGGGCGGGATGACGCCGGCGGTGTTCAGCTTCAGCGGCAGGTGCGAAGCCTCCCCGCCATACATCTTGTTGCCCATCTGGCGCTTCGGATACTGCACGATCAGGCGGCGCTGCGCGCGCTCGAAGAACACGATGCCGGTGATCACAATGATCGCCAGGACCAGCAGGCCCAGGATGAACCAGGTGCTCATGGCACCCGTGCGGCCTAGTTCCAGAATCTGCGCCAAGGCACCCGGCAATGCGGCTACGATGCCGGCAAAGATGATCAGCGAAATGCCGTTACCAACGCCCCGGGCCGTGATCTGCTCACCCAGCCACATCAGGAACATGGTGCCGCCGACCATGGTGATGACGGTCGACAGGCGGAAGAACCAGCCCGGATCAATCACCACACCGGCTCCGCCCTGGTTCATGCCCTCCAGACCCAGCGACAGGCCGTAGGACTGCACCAACGCCAAGGCTACTGTCAGGTAGCGTGTATACTGGTTCAGACGCTTACGACCCGACTCGCCTTCCTTCTTCAGCGTCTCCAGCGACGGGGCCACAGCCGTCATCAACTGGATGATAATCGACGCCGAAATGTAGGGCATGATGTTGAGCGCGAAGATCGACATGCGCTCAACGGCACCACCGGCGAACATGTTGAACATGCCCAGGATGCCGCCCGACTGATTGGCGAAGAAGCTGGCGAAGGCGCCGGAATCGATACCCGGCAGAGGAATGTAGGTTCCCAGGCGGTAGACGATCAACGCCCCCAGGGTAAACCAAATCCGCTTCTTCAGTTCCGTAGCCTTCGAGAAGGCACCGAAATTGATG
>JAEMSB010000414.1 GCA_016463045.1 Niveispirillum sp. | reverse complement strand
GGATGTTGGCGATGTCGCGCAATTGACGCAGCAGGTCATCGACCCGTGCTGTATCTGTCCCGGCACGGTTTATGGCGTTGAACAGTCCGTTGGCCAGTTGCAGGGCGATATCGGCGTTGTCGTAGTAGGTGTTGGCGATGTCGCGCAAGTGACGCAGCAGGTCATCGACCCGTGCTGTATCCGTCCCGGCATGGCCTATGGCGTTGACCAGTCCCTGGGCCAGTTGCAGGGCGATGGGGGTTAGGGATGGGTTGTCAGAGGCCAAGTGCCGAAGACGGTCCAGCCGTTCATCGGCCCTGGGATGGATGCCCAACTCCCTCGTTAAGCCGCTGGCGAAACACGCCCTGGCCAGCATGATCTTATCCAGCGGGCTGTCACCCACCGTCAAAGCGTCCAGCAGCCGGTCAACCGGATCATCTGCCCCGCGCTGTGCCATGGCGAAGGCGAGGGCAGGCACCAGGAGTGCCCATGCTAACCCTTGTTCCCCCGGCGGTCGATAAAGGGCCAGTTTGGTGACAATCTCCACCCATTCCGCAGCACCCGCGAAGTTACGGGCAAGATTGATCAGCGGTTCGCCCGGATCGCCATATTTCCAGGCCAGCGTGATCAGGCGGGTAAGTTCTTGTTTCTGCTGTGCGTGGCTGCGGCGTCGGCCCTGAGGGGTGCGCTGGATGTGGCGCAGAATAAAAAGCCCCCCAACGAAATCCGGTTCCAGCTTTGTAAATGGGCGCGGGTCACCATCATTCCACGGCTTGCCCGTCATGCAGGCCCAATGTTTGCTGGCATCATCCAATGCGGCGGCGTTGGCCGCCAGCGCCGGTTCATCCAGAACGTCCAATGGCACCGACCCGCCCAGGGTGGCCAGGGCCAGCAGGGTGCGATCCAGGGGCGTGATCTGGTCCCGTTCCGCCCAATGTTTTTCCTGGCGTTCCAGGAAATGGCTGGTGACGCCGGCCAGGGTCAGCGGCGTGTCGGTGCCGTGACGCAGGGCCAGACCCATCAGGGCGGCGAACAGGGGGCGGCCCAGTTCCGCATCGGCCCTTACCGCCGCCGTCACCTTTCCCACCTCCGCCTCTGTCAGGACCGCCTCGCGATAGAATGCCGTGATGGTGAACAGGTCGGCATCGGACAGGGGGCGCAGGTCCAGAGCCGCGCGCGCCGCGTCCGACCATTCCACGCTTGCCGCCCGCCGGCCCTTTTCCGTGCAGTCCTTGATCCGGTTGGGCAGGGCGAAATCGCCCTGGTTGGGTTGGGTATCCAGCAGCAGCAGGCGCACGGGTGCCCGCAAACTCTGTGTGCCCGTCCGGCAGGCCAGATTGTCGATCAGATCACGGACCAGTTCCGGCGACACGCCGGCATAGTCGATGATCAGGACCGTGGGTTCAGGTGCGCGCCAATTCTCATAGCGTTTGTTGGCCAGCCAGCCGGCCGAGGGCGGCAGGAATGTGGCCACCACCCCGCCCGTCAGACGGCGCAGCGACAGCGCCTCCAGCACCAGACGGCTTTTCCCCACACCGGCGGCGCCGGTGATGCTGGTCCAAAGCACGGGGGCCGGATCGTCGATGAACTGGTTCAGTGCCGCCAGCGCGGCGTCGCGCCCCACGAAGGGGGCCTTGCGGTCGTAATAAAGCAGGCTGAGTTCCTGGCCCGTCTGCTGCGTTGGTTTCGGCCAGGTCAGGGGTGGGGCGCGGTCATTGTCAAATTCCACCTGTATGGCGGATTGCAGCGCCGACAATTGCGCCGTCATCGCCGCGCGGAAATCCGCCAGGTTGTCCTGGCCCTGGCTCTGGTCGAGCTGCGCCGTCAACGCGGCCTGCAAGTCCTGCAGCCGCTCACCCTGCGCCTGCACCGCCGCCAGCACATCCTGGCCTGTTTGCACCAGGGCGCTTTGCCGCGTCAGGGTGACGGCGCGGAAGAAGCGCTCATCGGTCTTCAACGCCTCTGCCACATAGGCGGACAGCAGGTCCGGCAGGCGCGCGGAAAGCCGGTTGGCCAGCCGCTGCCATGCCGCCATATATCCGGCGTCGGTGGTATGGCGCATGTCGGGGGCGATGGCATCGGCCAGAAGCAGGTTCAGCGCCTGTGCCGGGTCCGGGCCGGACAGGCGGGCCAGGGCCGTGGTGATCGCGTCATTCACCTCCGCCACCGGCACGCGGCGGGTGTGGCTCTCGGCCTGCTTCCGCCATTGTTCCAGACAGGCGCGCAGGTCATCGCCGGCCTTGCCACCTTGTGTGAATTCCTGCCCCAATTCCGTCAGCAGGGTCTTCAGGGCGCAGGATAGGGCCAGATCGGCCACGCGCACCATGTCGTCATGTTTGGGCAGCGACAGGGGGCCGGTCAGAAGCGATTGCAGCTTGTCGGGGCCGTATCGGTCGATCCAACTGGCCAAAAGGTTGCCGCCAAGACCGCCGCCCGCCGTCATCAGCGCCGTGGTGGCGGCACCAGCGGCACCGGCAGGGGCCAGAACGGGAAACAGGAATGCGCCCACGCAGGCACCCGCCAGCATGGAGCAGGTCACAACTGCCGCACCGCGCACCGTTATCGCCCCCGCCAAGGCCCCCTCCCCCACCGGTATTAGCCGATGGTATCAGCGGGAAAGACGGGTCGGCAAAGCAATTGTCGATTGCATAAATATGTATGGGGTGGAGGCCCGCCTCCCCTACCCTTTCAGCAACCGGTCGATCTCGCGGCGCAGGGCCTGGAGCGTGCGGCGCTGCGCGTCGTCCAGTGCGGTCGGAGTTTTGGCCAGGGCCTTGACGCCCTTTTCCACCTGGGTCAGGGCGGTGCGCACGGGGTCGGGCCGGTCCTTGGGCGCTGGTGTCCGCGCCCCCTGCCCTTCGGCCTTGGGCGCGCGGGCCTCGCGCAGGGTCTTGACCGAGGCGCCCTGGCGCAGCAGGTCCAGAAGCCGGGCGCGCTCGGCCCCGTCGCTGGCCAGCGCCAGTTCGACCATGGCGTTGCGCGACAGGTGCAACGTTGCACATTCGGCCAGAATGTCGTCGGGCAGGGACAGCAGTTTCAACACGCGGTTGACCTGTGTCCGGCTCCAGCCCAGGGCGCCGGCGGCGGCCTCTTGGCTATAGGCGTGGCGTTCCATCAGGGCCTGGATGCCGCGCGCCTCCTCCAGCGGGGACAGGTCCACGCGCTGGAGATTTTCCACCAGGGCGATTTCCTCGGCATTGCCCGTCGTGACAATGGCGTGCAGGGTGGGGCGGGACAGAAGGCCAAGCGCACGCCAGCGGCGTTCGCCCGCCACAATCTCATATTCCCCGCGCGTATCGGCCAGGGGGCGGACCAGGATGGGCTGCAACAGGCCCTGGCGTTCGATGCTGTCGGCCAGTTGACGCAGCGCATCCTCGTCGAAATGGCGGCGCGGCTGATCGGCGCGCGGGTGGACGCGGGCATGTTCCACCTCGATCAGGCGCGGAAAATCGCGGGAGATCAGGGAGCCGTCGCCGCGCGCGGCCACATCGTCCATGGCCCGGCCAAAGGCCGTCTTACCCTTCTGCAGCTTCACCGGCAATCTCCCTGGCCAGATGGAAATAGGCCTGCACCGGATGATCCGGGGGCAGGGCCTCCACCGCGATGACATTGTTATAGGCGGCCTGATTGATGCCCGTGCTCATCCGGATCGGGTCGAACACGCGGCCAAGGTCGCTGTCGCCCGTGAAGCGGGCGCGCAGATCGGCCAGAACCTCGCGGTCCACGGTCTGGCGTTCGGCATACATGGTGGGCAGCACGCCCAGCACCGTCAGGTCATGGTTGGTAAAGCGGCGCACGCGGCCAATGGTCTTCAACAGCAGCGGAATGCCCAGCAGATCAACGGGCCGTGTCGCCACGGGGATCAGCACATGATCGGCGGCGTTCAGCGCGTTGATGGTCATGGAACCCAGGTTGGGCGGCGTGTCGATCAGGATGAAATCATAATCGCCCAGCAGTTCGGCCAGCGCCGCCTTCAACCGCGTCTCACGGCCCACCAGACCGGCGGCACTGTCAAATTCCGCCAGCGCCAGACCGGACGGCAACACGTCAAAGGTCCGCAGCTTGATGATGGTGTCGGAAACGGGCCGGTCATCGACCAGCACCGCATGCAGGGTGGCGCCCTTATCCTCCAGCTCGATAATGTCGCAACCGACCATGGCCGTGGCGCTGGCCTGCGGGTCGGCATCGACCAGCAGGACGCGGAAGCCCAGCCGCGCGAAACTGGCGGCCAGATTGACCGACGTCGCGGACTTGCCCACCCCGCCCTTCTGGTTGGAACAGGCGATGATGCGCGCGCGCCCCGGCTGTCCACCGCCGCCGATCAGGCGCAGCACGGCATCGGGCACCGGCTCCTTGCCGCTTTCCCACCGGCTGATCCGCGCCTTGTCATAAGACCGCCCCAGCGCCTCATTCAGGTGCCGGGCGCAGCCCTCCTGCGTCAACCCCTTGCGCTTGCGAAACGCCTTCAACACCTCTCCCGCCATCACCAGACCCTTCACCGGATGCGCCGCGTGCAGAGTGGGCG
>JAEMSB010000413.1 GCA_016463045.1 Niveispirillum sp. | reverse complement strand
GTGCGGAACGGGGGTTGTCAGGGGGCTGGCGGAGGCCGGCGTGCTCACCACCGTTCCGATGCTGGCCCTGCCGCGCTTTCCCCGACCCGACCCGGAGGCCAGCCCGAAGACCCTGTCGGGCGCGCAGCGTCTGGCCGCCGATGATCTGTCGGCCAAGGTGACGGCGGGCGGCTATTCGGCCACCTTGCTGGACGGGGTGACTGGATCGGGCAAGACCGAGGTCTATTTCGAGGCGGTGGCAGCCGCCCTGCGCACCGGCAAGCAGGCGCTGGTCCTGCTGCCGGAAATTGCCCTGTCGGCTCAATGGCTGGACCGGTTTGCGCAGCGTTTCGGGGTGCGCCCCGCTGAATGGCATTCAGAAATGGCCCCGCCGCTGCGCCGCCATACCTGGCGCGCGGTCGCCAAGGGGGAGGCACGGGTGGTGGTGGGCGCACGCTCAGCCCTGTTCCTGCCCTATCCCGATCTGGGCCTGATCGTGGTGGATGAGGAACATGAAGCCGCCTTCAAGCAGGAAGATGGCGTCATCTATCATGCCCGCGACATGGCGGTGGCGCGCGCCCATCTGGGCCGGTTCCCCATCGTCCTGGCATCGGCCACCCCGTCGCTGGAAACGCTGGTGAATGCCGAAAATGGGCGCTACAGCCGCATCGACCTGCCGTCGCGCCATGGCGGGGCCAGCATGCCCGATGTCACCCTGATCGACATGCGGCGCAAGGAACAGGCGCCGCCGGCAAGACAATGGCTGTCGCCCGTACTGCGCGAGGCGCTGGCCCAGACCATACTGGCCGGCGAACAGGGGATGCTGTTCCTGAACCGCCGTGGCTATGCGCCGCTGACCCTGTGTCGCGGCTGTGGTCACCGGTTGCAATGCCCGAACTGCACCGCGTGGCTGGTCGAACACCGGCTGACCAAGCGCCTGCAATGCCATCATTGCGGGTATCAGGCGAAAAGCCCCGATGCCTGTCCGGAATGCGAGGCAGAGGGCAGTTTTGTCGCCTGCGGCCCTGGCGTGGAGCGGGTGGCGGAGGAGGTGGTAAGCCTGTTCCCCGATGCCCGCATCGCCATGATGACATCCGATACCCTGTCTGGGCCGCAGGCTTTGCGCGCGGTGATCGAGCAGGTGAAGGAGGGTGCCGTCGATCTGCTGATCGGTACCCAGGTCATGGCCAAGGGCCACCATTTCCCCATGCTGACCCTGGTCGGTGTGGTCGATGCCGATCTGGGGCTGGCCGGTGGTGATCCGCGCGCCTCTGAACGCACCTTTCAGCTGCTGCATCAGGTGGCGGGGCGGGCGGGGCGCGAGGAACGGCCCGGTCGGGTCATGCTGCAAACCTATATGCCGGAAAACCCCGTCATGCAGGCGCTGGCCAGCCATGACCGCGACAGTTTCCTGGCGGTGGAGGCCGATCAGCGCCGGCAGCTGGAGATGCCGCCCTTTGGCCGCATGGCCGCGCTGATTGTGTCGGGTGAGGATGAAGGGGCGGTGGACGCCATCGCCGCCGCCTTGGGCCGGGCCGCACCGCGCGATCGGGAGGATCTGACGATTCTCGGCCCCGCACCGGCCCCGCTGGCCATCCTGCGCGGGCGATACCGCCGCCGGTTGCTGATCAAGGGGCCGAAAACGCTGTCATTGCAACCTATCCTGTATGATTGGCTGGGCAGGGTCGAGGTGCCCGCATCCATACGTGTGCAGGTTGATATTGATCCCTACAGTTTCCTCTAGGGCGTGTGCGCGACCCTTTACCGGGTGACGGGGAATATTCTACGCTCCATTACAGTTCAAGGCGTTGGGGAACGCCATAGAAACGGGGAGTGGGAATGCGTGGATTGTGGGGTGCGGCCCGGTTTGCCGGTGCGCTGCTTGTCGGGCTGTATGGTGGTGCCGCACTGGCGGACGCCGTACCCGAAATCCCGGTGGATTATTTCGCGCATCAGCCCGTGATGGCTGATGTCGATATGTCGCCCGACGGCAGCCATGTCGCCTTCCTGGCCCCCGTCGGTGGCCGCCAGCATCTGGTGGTGCGCAAACTGCCCCTGATCCAGGGGGAGAAGCCCGCCGTCATCGGCCCGTCGGATGCGGAGATCATCGGCTTCGACTGGATCAGCAATGAACGCCTCCTGGTCCGCATCCTGACGACCGAGAAGATGAGCACCAGCGACGGGCGCAAGCCTCTGCGCTTCACACGCACAGTGTCGATGTCGCGTGATCTTCAGGAAATGAAGGTCCTTTTGCAGCGCCCGCCCGACAATGGCTATTTCCTGCAGCACACGCCGATCCTGCAATTCATCGATGATGAATATGTGCTGGCCGCCTTTCCCACCGACGATGGCCCGTGGCCGGGTGTGGTGAAGCTGAATGTGATCACGGGCGCCTTCACCCGCGTGCGCCGCCCCATCCGCAATGTCACCGAATATATTCCCGACCCCACGGGCGAAATCCGCATCGCGGAAACCTATGACGGGAAGCTGGAAAGCCGCTATCTGCGCCGCGTCGCCGGTGGCGATTTCGAATTGATGATGAAGAACAAGGTGCTGGAGGATGATGGCGGCTTCGGCATTCTGGGCTTCGACGCGTCTGGCCAGAACCTGTTCGTGGCCTCCAGGCACGAGGGCGACCGTTCCGCTGTCTATAAATATGATCTCGCCAATGACCAGATGGGGGAGAAAGTCGCCAGCGATCCGCGCTTTGATGTGAGTAGCGCCGTCGTTCAGCGGGGCGCCGTGGTGGCCATCGCCTGGATGGACGATCTGCCGCGCCGGCAATGGCTGGACCCCGCCGTTCAGAAGCTGCAGGACGCGCTGGACAAGGCGCTGCCCGACAGCCGGGAGATCGTGATCGACACGGCAGCCGACGGCAACCTGATCTTGGTCGCTAGCTATGCCCTGGACGCGCCGACCACCTATCGCATGTTTGATCGCCGAACCAAGGAATTCTCGCTGTTCGGTGACACCTATCCCGCAATTCCGCAGGAAAGTGTCAGCAAGCGGCAGCCCATCACCTACAAGGCCACCGATGGCACGGAGATCCCCGGCTATCTGATCCTGCCGGTGGGCGTGGAGGGCAAGAACCTGCCCTTCATTATTATGCCCCATGGCGGGCCATTCTCCCGCGATGACGGCACGTTCGATGTGATGGCGCAGTTCCTGGCCAATCGTGGTTATGGCGTGCTGCAGCCCAATTTCCGTGGCTCCACCGGCTATGGCGCCGCCTTCAATGAGGCGGGTGAAAAGCAGTGGGGCGGCTTGATGCAGGATGATGTCACCGATGCCACCAAATGGGCCGTTGCCCAGGGCTATGCCGACCCCAACCGCATGTGCATCCTGGGATGGTCCTATGGCGGCTATGCGGCGTTGATGGCGGCGGTGAAGACGCCCGACCTGTTTAAATGCGCCGTTGCCACGGCACCGGTGGCCAATCTGGAACGGCTTTATGAAGAGGTGAAATCGTCAGGCTTTGGCAACATCACGCGCGGCCTGTATTTCGGCGACAATCCCGACGCGCTGAAACCCATCTCCCCCTATCATCAGGCAGACAAGATCAAGGTGCCGATCCTGCTGGTGCATGGCGATCTGGACTATCAAGCCTCCGTTGCCCACAGCCGCGACATGCGCCGCGCCCTGGAACGGGCCAGCAAGCCGGTTGAATATGTGGAGATCAAGGGCATGGACCATTCGCCCATCGTCACGGCCCAGATGAAGACCGTGCTGGAGGCGTGGGAGAAGTTCTTGAAGACGCATCTGGGGAAATGAACCCGCCTGATGAACAAACACCCCGGCGTCATCGCCGGGGTGTTTGTTCATTTCACCGCCGCCGTCAGCGGAACAAGCTGGAACCCCTTTTCCTGCAGGGTCGGGAGCCATTGGGTCAGGGCGGCGATGGTGACGTCGTGGGGATGGCCGATGGCGATGGCAAGGCCGTTTCGGCGTGCGATATCCTCCACCTTGGCCAGCGATGCCGCCACACCCTGGGCCGTCATCACATGGTCCAAGAACACGTCGCGCGACAGCATGGGCACCTGATAATGGGCCGACAGGGGGCCGGCGGCGGTGTTGGCGGTGGTGCGGCTGTCCAGGAACAGCAGGCCGCGTGACCCCAGTTCCGCCATCACCACGGCCATGCCGGTACGGTCGGCGGTAAAGCGGCTGCCCATATGGTTGTTGATGCCGACAAAGCCGTGGAAGGCGGACAGGTTGGCCGACAGGCGCTGACGCAAGGTCGCCTCGTCCAGGCGGGTCAGCAGGGCGCCAGGGCCGGGATCATCCTTGCCGGTCGGTTCCATGGGCATGTGCACGATCAACTCATGCCCATGGGCGCGCGCCTTGCCCGTCTGCTGCGGCAGGTCACGGGCATAGGGCAGCCAGGCCAGGGTCAGGGGGCCGGGCAGGGCGGCCACCTTTTCCGACCGGTGCCGGTCCACGCCCATATCGTCAATGACGATCACGATGCGCGGATGACCATTGGGGGCGGGTGCGGCCACCGCGAAATGTTTCCAGGCGGGCGTTCCGGCGGGTG